>NZ_JANION010000023.1:0-4640 GCF_024610815.1 Mixta sp. | reverse complement strand
GGTGTCGACTGCCTGCCCGGAAGAAAAAACCTTCATGCGTAGCAGCGTGCGCCAGCGGCGAGGAGTAAAGCGAGGGCAATTTTATTACTCCCGGCAATCTTTTTTATTCATGGACGCGATGATAAGCATTGGTACGAAATTGCCGATAGTTTAGTCAACGGGCCAATTAACCTTGCGCTTTTATTCTTTCAATTTCAGCGTTCCCTGACGGGAGCTAATTCGCAGGAATTTCTATGTTGGCAACCTCTTACGATACGCTCATGGTGGTCGTCTCCATCATCGTCGCTTTCCTCGCCTCCTATACCGCGCTGGATATGGCCGGGCGCGTGGTGACCAGCAGCGGGCTGGCCGCGCGCGTCTGGCTGCTCGGCGGCGGGTTTTCCATGGGTATTGGCATCTGGGCGATGCACTTTATCGGCATGCTGGCGATGAATATGCCGATGATGATGAGTTACAGCGGGCCGCTGACGCTGCTGTCGATGATTATCGCCATCGCCGCCTCGGTCTTTGCGCTATGGATCGTCTGTTACGGTGAGCTGCATGTGATGCGGCTCGGCCTCGGTGCGCTGGTGATGGGCAGCGGCGTCGTGGCGATGCACTATCTCGGCATGGCGGCGCTGATGTTTGAGCCTGGCATCGTCTGGGACTGGCGCTGGATCGCGCTCTCGGTAGTGATTGCGCTGCTGGCGTCGGGCGCTGCGCTCTGGCTGGCGTTCCGGCTGCGGCAGGGGCCTGGGCGTTTGACGCTGCTGCGCGCCGGCGCGGCGGTGGTAATGGGATTCGCCATTGCCGGGATGCATTACACCGGGATGGCCGCCGCCGGTTTTCCCACCTCCAGCCACGCTATGCATCAGGGCGTGAACAGTAACTGGCTGGCGATTTTGGTGGCGGTGGTCACAGTCTCGATTCTCGGCATCACGCTGTTAGTGTCGATGCTTGATGCGCGGCTACAGGCGCGCACCTCTATGCTCGCCTCGTCGCTGGCGGAAGCCAACCGCGAGCTGGCGCAGCTGGCGCTACACGATAACCTGACGCGCCTGCCCAATCGTATCCTGCTGGAAGATCGTCTCGATCAGGCGATTAATAAGGCGACGCGTGAAAACTCTCATTTTGCCCTGATGTTTATGGATCTTGACGGTTTTAAGGCGGTTAATGACGCGTTCGGCCACCATATCGGCGACAGCCTGCTGGTGGCGGTGGCCGAGCGCATGACGTCGAACATGACCGGCCATTACACTTTGGCGCGGCTGGGCGGTGATGAATTTGTGCTGCTGACAGAGATGGAAGATCCGAACGACGCCGCCGCCATCGCGGATGCGCTGGTTAAGCTGATAGAAAAGCCCTTTGTGATCTCCCGTTACGAGCTGATGGTGTCGCTCAGCATCGGCATCGCGGTTTATCCGGGCGACGGCATCGATGAGCGCGAGCTAATGTTTAACGCCGACGCCGCCATGTACCACACCAAAAACAACGGACGCAACGGCTACAACTTCTTCCAGCCCTCAATGAATACCATTGCGCAAAGTCAGTTGCAGCTGGTCAACGATCTCTGGCTGGCGCTGGAACGCGATGAGCTGCGGCTGTTTTACCAGCCGAAATATACCGCGCCGAGCGGCCCGATAGTCGGTTTTGAGGCGCTGCTGCGCTGGCAGCATCCGCAGCGCGGCCTGCTGTCGCCCGATGTTTTTTTGCCGCTGGCGGAGAAAAGCGGCCTGATTATTCATGTCGGCAACTGGGTGATCCACGAGGCGTGCCGTCAGCTGCGCAGCTGGCATTTGCAAGGGCATGAAAACTGGTCGGTAGCGGTAAACCTGTCGGCGTTACAGTTTGAACAGAACAGCCTGGTGGAGACGGTGGTGACGGCGCTGGAACAGCACCATATTCCGCCGCATCTGCTAACGCTGGAAGTCACGGAAACCACCGCCATGCGCGACCCGGATGAAAGCGTGCGCATTCTGACCGCGCTGACCGACCTTGGCGTGCGCGCCTCGATTGATGATTTCGGCACCGGCTATTCCAGCCTGCTCTATCTCAAACGCCTGCCCGCCAGCGAGCTGAAAATCGACCGCGCCTTTGTCAACGAACTGCGGGAGAACAGCGGCGACGCCACCATCGTTTCGGCGATTGTGGCGCTGGCGCAGTCGCTCAACCTGAAGGTGGTGGCGGAAGGGGTGGAAACCACCGAACAGCAAACCTTTCTCACCAACCTCGGCTGCAACAGTTTGCAGGGGTATCTGTTAGGCAAACCGATCCCGCCGGATCGCGTGCCTGAACTGAAAGAGTTTGTCTGTAAAGAAAATACCCATCCGGTAGCCTGACGCCGCGCTCCGACCCCGCGCTGATAAACAGGGCGGGGCCCTGTCCCTTATCCGCTGAAGAAACTATAATAGCCGCCAGTTATTATCTAAAGGCCTATAACAGTTCATGGCGAAATATCTTCAGCTGGTGGAGCAAATCCAGGCGCAAATCGACGCCGAAGTGTGGCAGCCAGGTGAAAAACTGCCCTCGCTGCGCGATCAGGTCAGCCTGAGCGGGATGAGTTTAATGACCGTGATGCACGCCTATCAGGTGCTGGAAAGTCAGGGCATTATTGTTTCCCGCCCCCAATCCGGCTACTATGTGGCGCCGCGCGCGGAATTTCTCAGCCAGCCGACCACTCATCAGAAGGTACAGCTGGCGGAAACCGTTGATATCAACGCCTTTATTTTTGACGTGTTACAGGCGTGCCGCGATCCGCTGATCGTTCCGTTCGGCTCCGCCTTTCCCGACCCGGAGCTTTTTCCCCAGCGCCAGCTGATGCGCGCGCTGACCAATGTCTCCCATAGCCTGACGCCGCGCGACGCCATTAACAATCTGCCGCCGGGCAACGAGGCGTTGCGCAAAACGCTGGCGCGTCGCTATGCGCAGCAGGGCATTACCGTATCGCCGGATGAGATTGTCATTACCAACGGCGCGATGGAAGCGTTGAGCCTCAGCCTGCAGGCGGTAACGGAGCCGGGAGACTGGGTAGTGGTGGAGAACCCCACCTTTTATGGCGCGTTGCAGGCGATCGAGCGGCTTAAATTGAAAGCGGTGGCGATCGCTACCGATCCGCAGCACGGCATGGATCTGGACGAGCTGGCGCAGGCGTTAAGGCGCTGGCCGGTAAAAGCCTGCTGGCTGATGACCAACCAGCAAAATCCGGTGGGTTTCACCCTGAGTCGGGAGAAAAAAAGGGCGCTGGTAAAACTGCTGGCGGAGCATCAGGTCGCGCTGATCGAAGATGACGTTTACAGCGAGCTCTGGTTCGGCGCAGATAAGCCGCTGCCGGCGAAAGCCTTCGATCGTCAGGGCGGCGTGCTGCACTGTTCCTCATTCTCTAAAAACCTGGTGGCCGGATTTCGCGTCGGCTGGGTGGCGGCGGGACGACACGCCCAGCGCATTCAGCGTTTGCAGCTGATGAGCACGCTTTCCACCAGCGCGCCGATGCAGCTGGCGTTAGCGAACTATCTCGGCACGCGCAGCTACGACAGTCATCTACGCAAGCTACGTCAGGTGCTGGAGCAGCGTAAAAATCTGGCGCGCCAGTCGCTGAAGCGGCATCTGCCTTACGGCACCCGCATTAACGATTCGCGCGGCGGCTATTTTCTATGGATTGAACTGCCGCGCCAGGTCAACGCGACGCAGCTTTACTACCGCGCGCTGGAGCACAACATCAGCATCGCGCCGGGCAGCATGTTTTCGTCGGGTCAGCAGTATGAGAACTATTTTCGCTTTAATACCGCCTGGCCATGGGATGACGCGCAGGAGGCGGCGGCGGCGATTCTTGGCGGCCTGATCGCCGCCATGATGTAGCGAAGCGCGCGGCCCGTTTCAGACCAGGCTGCGGTCAGACCGCCGCAGCGGGCTTGTTGCCCCAGGTGAGGTGGTAGACATCATAGAAATCCACTTCGCCTTTCAGCGTCAGCAGTTTATCAATGCCCGCCTTAACGTGTTCAGGCGTGGAGGGATGATTGAGAATGTCGTTCACCGCCGCGTCTGACAGCGTCCGCACGTAATACCATTCGCCGTTGTAGCAGACGCGCAAATCCAGCGTATCAATATCCTCAAAGCGATATTTCGGATTGATATCCAGCAGCATCAGAAAGCTCATCAGCAGCACGAATGCGGTCGCGCCCCAGAAAGCGGGCCAGCCCAGATAGTCGGTTGTAAAGATCAGCGCAACGCAAAGGGCATAGCAAATATACATCGTCAGCCACAGGCCGGGATGGGTCTTCAGAAAATTGAAGCTAAAGCGCGGCTTGTTATCGCGCAGCTCTTCACGATTCAGCGTATCGATTTCACGCAGCAGGATCTGTTTGATGGCATCCATTGTTTTACCTCGGTCATTGAAGCCAACGAGAGCGAAATTAAACCATGAGTGTAGCAAGGATGACAGAAACAGATTTCAGCAAAAAAGCTATAACAGTTTATGCAAAGTAGTAACAAACGGGGACTGGGCGGCAACATCAACCTTAGCCGTATGCGGTGTAAAAAAGCAAATATTCTTCGGTAAGCGGACTCTATTCAGGGAAAGGAAAGGCGAATAAACCCCGTGCTGGCCGGTCAAGAGAAGAATTTGAGTTAAGTCTTATAAATTAATCATTTATGTGACGCAGAAG
>NZ_JANION010000020.1:0-14444 GCF_024610815.1 Mixta sp. | reverse complement strand
TATTATTAAAAAAGACCAGCAGGTTTGGTTCCGCAACGCCTCTTCACTGAAAAGCAATAATAAGGTCGTCGATATGCCCCTGCTCTCTTATATTAAAACGCGACCGGGCATTGTCATTGCCCGGCCGCTCTGACCCGCCGTATCACTCTGCGGGCCAGGGCGTTTCAAGCCTGGTCCGCCACGCGCTGACGGATGCGCTGTTTCTCTTCTTCGCTCAGGAAGGCGATGGTCAGGCCGTTCTCCTGCGCCTGGCGAATATGCGCAGCGGACAGGCCCGCCTGCGGCGCGGCCACCTGGTACTCGTGACCGATCTCAATGCCCTGCACCGCCGGATCGTCGGTGTTTAGCGTCGCCAGAATGCCGTGATCGAGGAATGTGACCAGCGGATGATGGGAGAGGTGCGCCACGGTGCTGGTCTGAATGTTAGAAGTCAGGCAGGACTCGATGCCGATGCGGTGCTCCGCGAGGAAATCCATCAGCGCCGGGTCTTCCACCGCCTTCACGCCGTGACCGATACGTTCGGCGCCCAGCTCGCGGATCGCCTGCCAGATGCTGTCGGCGCCAGCGGCTTCGCCAGCATGCACCGTGACGCGAAAACCAGCGTCGCGCGCGCGGTTAAAGTGGCTCAGGAACTCGCTGCCGGGGAAGCCCAGCTCATCGCCCGCCAGATCGACGGCGGTAATGCCGTCGCGATGCGCCAGCAGGCCATCCAGCTCGTTCAGACACGCCTCTTCGCCAAAGGTGCGGCTCATAATGCCGATCAGTCGCACATCGATATTGTGCTGTTGACAGCCGGCGCGCACGCCGTCGATTACCGCTTCCACCACGCCAGCGATCGGCAGGTTATGGTTCATCGCCATATAGCCCGGCGAAAAGCGCAGTTCGGCATAATGAATGCCCGCGCGCGCGGCGTCCTCGACGTTCTCCAGCGCCACGCGGCGGCAGGCGTCGAGCGATCCCAGCACCTTCACGCCCCAGTCGAGCTTTTGCAGGAAGCTGACCAGATCGGGCTGGTTCTCCACCACCTGCACATGCGGACGCAGCGCGTCGAGGTCGCTGGCGGGCAGCGCGATATTAAATTCACGGCCTAAATCGAGAATGGTCGCAGCGCGGATATTGCCATCAAGATGGCGATGAATGTCGGTAAGCGGCAGGCGGGCGTCAATCATGAAGCACTCTCTTTCACAGGTTAAGATAAAGTGCAGAGTAGTATAAAAATAAGTTGCGCAACTATGCCAGATAATTGCGCAAGATGTTACGCCGACTGCTGGTTAATTGCCCGTCGCCGCCCTTTCGCGCCGCAAATGACGCTATTCGCCCGCCCGCTTCGGCAGCTGCCAGGTCTCCTGCGCCACCAGCGCGTCGTGCGCATCCTGGCTGCGGCGGCGGAAGTCGCTGGGGCTGACGCCGACACGTTTGCGGAATACGCGTGAAAAATAGAGCTGATCGTCATAGCCCACCTCGCGGCCAATCGAGGCGATCGGCTCCTGCGTGGTTTGCAGCAGCAGCTTGGCGCGGATCACACGCTGATCTTCGCGCCAGCGCAGAAGATTGACGCCCATCTGCTCGCGGAACAGATGCGCCAGACGCGAAGGCGACAGGCAGACGTGCTTCGCCACCGCCTCGATTTTTAGCTCGCCCGCCAGGTTGCTGGTGACATACTGGCACGCCTCAATAATGCGCGGATCGCGGATTTGCTGATGCGAACGCGGATCTTCCTCTACCGCCCGCAGCAGCAGCCGCTCCAGCAGGTTCATCGCCAGCTCCTCGGCGAAGCGCCGCCCGGAGTTGTGCGTTTGTTCAATATTAGCGAACAGACGGTCAAACTCGCCGCGCAGCGATTCCGGCAGACGCAGGCGGCCCACGCTGTGGGTCTCGTCCTGCCAGCGCAGCCAGTCGTGCCAGTAGGCGCGCGGACGAAAGTAGATCCAGCGGTGATACCAGCTGTCGCTGTCCGGCGCGCGGCCATAGAAGTGCGGCGTTTTCGGCTGAAACAGCAGCATGTCGCCCGGCTCGCAGTCGAACGCCCTGTCGCCCTCAAACACGCGTCCCCGCCCTTTTATCGTCAGGTTGATAATGTAGCCTTTCATGCCGTGCGGACGATCGATACAGAAATCGAGCGCGCCGCCGGCGCTGATCGGCGTCAGTCCGGCCACCAGCCAGGCGTTGAAGGGGTAGCCCGGCAGCAGGGGGTTGGGCTGTGACTCAATCGGTTGACGATGGTACATAATAATCCTCGTAGCGAAGCGTCAGGTATGGCGGGCAGCCAGGCTGCCCGCGACGATCAGGCCGCTTTATGGCTCTGTTTGTAGCGGTCGAAAATCACCGCCGCCAACAGTATCAGACCGCGCACCACATACTGTGAGAAGGGTGAGATATTCAGCAAATTCATCGCATTCTCAACGGTGCCGAGGATCAGCACCCCCGCCACCACGTAGGAGATCTTGCCGATGCCGCCCTTCAGCGATACGCCGCCCAGCACGCAGGCGGAGATGACGATCAGCTCATAGCCCAGCGAGGTCATCGGCTGACCGCTGGTCATGCGCGACGCCAGAATAATGCCCGCCGCTGCGGAGACCAGGCCGGAGAGAATAAAGATAATGATGCGGGTGCGCACCACCGGCACGCCCGCCAGCCGCGCCGCCTCTTCGTTGCCGCCGATCGCCAGGGTGTTGCGCCCGAAGGTGGTTTTGTTCAGCAGGAAACCAAAGATGATCATGGTGCCGATGGTCAGCCAGATCGGCGCCGGCAGGCCGAACCAGGTAGCGTAGCCCAGCTCGAAGAAGCGCTCATCTTCAATGCCGACCGCTTTGCCGTCAGAGAAGATGTAGGCCAGGCCGCGCACGATCTGCATGGTCGCCAGCGTGGTGATCAGGGCGTTGATCTTCAGTTTGGCGATCACGAAGCCGTTAACGAAACCGCAGAGCACGCCCAGCAGCAGCCCGGCGCTGATGCCCAGCCACAGGCTTTCGCTCATATTGATCACCACCGCGGTCGTGACGCCCGCGCAGGCAATGACCGAGGCGACGGAGAGGTCGAAATCCCCTGACGCCAGGCAGAACAACATGCCGCAGGCGACCATGCCGGACATCGACATCGCCAGTCCCAGGCCCTTCATATTGATAAAGGAGCCGAAGTTAGGAATAAACAGCACGCAGGCGATAAACAGCACGGCGAAAACCACCAGCATACCGAAGTTGTCCCAGATACGGCCAAAGCGGAAACCGGAGCGCGACACCGGCGGCGTATTTGAAGTCGTGGATGAAGACATAGCGTTACTCCTGCATCAGGCCACGGCGGCCGTCTGTTGCGTGTTTTTCGGCATGGCAAGGCTCAGCGTCAGCTGTTCCGTTGCCTCATCATGTAACAGTTCCCCGGCGATCTCGCCTTCGCGCATCACCAGGATGCGGTCGGCCAGCCCCATGACTTCGGGCAGATCGCTGGAGGCGAACAGCACGGCGATGCCCTGCTGCGCCAGCGCGTAAATCAGGTTATAGATCTCATGTTTAGCGCCCACGTCGATGCCGCGCGTCGGCTCATCGAGCAGGATGACCTTCATCTCTTCCGACAGCCAGCGGCCGAGGATCGCCTTCTGCTGGTTGCCGCCAGAGAGATTCATGATCAGCTGATCGGCGGTGGGCGTTTTAATATTCAGCGAACGGATATGTTTGTCGGCGTTGTGCGACTCCCAGCGGTGATCGATCAGGCAGCCTGCCGTCAGGTTATTGCGGCGCGCGGAAATGTTGATATTGTCGCGCACCGAATGCACCGGAATAATGCCGTCCGCTTTGCGGTCTTCCGGGCAGAGCATAATTCCGGCGCGAATGGCGTCAGAGGGTTCGCTGATGGCCAGCGGCTGGCCGTCGAGCAGCACGCGGCCCGCCTTCAGGCGCGTGGCGCCGAACAGCCCTTTCATCAGCTCGCTGCGCCCGGCTCCGACCAGGCCGAACAGCCCGACAATTTCGCCAGCGCGCACGCTGAGCGATACCGGTGTTCTGACACCAACCGCATGCACGCCCTCCAGCTGCAAACGCACCGGCCCATGTTCGCGCGGGGCGTAGCCGTAAACATCGCCCAGATCGCGTCCGACCATCGCCTGCACCAGCATGTCGTGGCTGGTGTTCGGCACGTCGTCGAAGGTGCGCACATAGCGGCCATCTTTAAACACGGTAATCGCGTCGCTGAGGGCGAAGATCTCCTCCATACGGTGCGAGACATAGAGCACCACCCTTCCTTCGGCGCGCAGCTGGCGGATAACGCGGAACAGCTGTTCGATTTCGCGTGCCGACAGCGAGCTGGTCGGCTCGTCAAAGGCGATAATTTTGGCGTTGCGCGCCAGCGCCTTGGCGATCTCCACCATCTGCCACTGGCCGAGCGAAAGGTATTTCAGCGGGGTATCAGGATCGATATCCATCCCTAAGTTTTTTAGCTGTAGCCCCGCTTCGTAGCGCAGCAGTTTGCGATTCACCAGCCCGCCGCGCTGCGGCAGCTGACCGAGATAGATGTTTTCCGCCACGCTCATCTCCGGCACCAGATGCAGCTCCTGGTAGATGATGGCGACGCCAGCATTAAGCGCGTCGGTGGTATGACCGAAACTGACCGGCCGCCCCTGGATCTGGATAGTGCCGCCGCTTGGCTGATAGCTGCCGCTCAGGATTTTCAGCAGCGTCGATTTCCCGGCGCCGTTCTCGCCCATCAGCGCATGCACTTCGCCAGCGCGACAGTGAAAGCTGATATCCTGTAGCGCCTTCACGCCGGGAAAGGTTTTACTGATGCCATGAAACGACAGAAAGGCTGAATCAGTGTTCATGGTGACTCCGCATTGCCTGTTCATAATAGACGCCGGCGAACCGGCGCGTGATTAAACGGGCGCGTCGCGCCCAACGGTGTCGGAACGGCTTACATCAGCCCTTTTTTCGCCAGCTCGGCTTTAAAGTTGTCGCGGGTGATCAGCACCACGTCGGTGACTTCGGTGAATTTCGCCGGCTCTTCGCCTTTGGTCGTCCAGTTATAGAGCATCTGAATGCTCTTATAGCCGTGAACGTCCGGGCTGGGCAGCAGCGAGCCGTAGAAGCCGGTCGCCTGGCCTTTGGAGAGTTCGCTGATGGCGTCGACGCCGTTGATGCCGATGCCGATCACGTCCGGCGCCTTGAATCCCTGCCCTTCGGAAGCGCGCACGCCGCCCAGCACGGTGTTGTCGTTCATGCCGACGATCAGCCAGTGCTTCACTTCAGGATGCTGCACCAGCAGCGAGTTGGCGGCGTCAAACGCGCCGGGGATATCGTTTGATTTGGTCGGCACCTGATAGATCTGTTTTTCCGGGAAGCCCGCCGCCTTCAGCGCCTCAATCGAACCGGAGGTGCGGCGACGCGCGGTGTCCAGCTCGTTGGCGGTGATCGCCATCACCGCTGAGTTTTTCACATCCCAGCCGCGCTTCTGCATCTCCTTATAGAGTTCCTGGCCCTGGCGCTCGCCGATTTTGGTCGCCGCCATCATCACCAGCGGCACGGTTTCCATCGGCTTGCCTTTGGCGGTGACGAACTGATCGTCCACCGCGATCACCTTCAGGTCGTAGCTGCGCGCTTTCGCCATGATCGCCGAGCCGAGTTTCGGGTCCGGCGTACAGATAACGAAGCCCTTCGCGCCGCTGGCCGCCAGGCTGTCGATGGCGTTCAGCGTTTTTTCGCCGTCCGGCACGGCGATTTTGATCACCTCAAAGCCGAGATCCTTGCCCGCCTTATCAGCGAACTTCCATTCGGTCTGGAACCAGGGCTCTTCCGGCTGTTTCACCAGGAAGCCTAATTTCATGGTTTCGGCGATAGCGGATTGTGACATAACGGCAGCCAGTCCAACGGCGGCTAACGCTTTAGTGAATTTGTGCATGATGCTCTCCGGCGCAGTGTTGTTTTTTCGTTGTGCGCAACGAAACGGTGTAAACGGTACCAATCGGATGAAAAGCGCTTCAAAAACCACAAATCAGATAATTAGCGCAGTGATTGCGTATTACCTGAGCAAACGCTGGGCTAGTTTTAGCGGGAAACGTCACGCGAAATGTAGAGCGGTATCACATCGTAAAACAACAGCAAAAATGTCCATAGATTCAGCGATTTTAACCTTAAGTTAACTTTTGACCGAGTTCACATAACCCATGACGATGGCAGAAAAGTGCATATTTGCAGCCGCCCAGGGCTAACCGAAAAACGGTGTGCTTTTTACTGTTAGAGCCTGCGATTGTTCATTAACAGGAGAGCCCGAATGCGTGCTGGTGCCATAACGATTGGTCTGGACTTTGGCAGCGATTCGGTTCGCGCCCTGGCGGTAGACTGCCAAAGCGGCGAAGAACTACAGAAAGAGGTGGCGCCTTATACGCGCTGGATGGCGGGACGCTACTCGATGCCGCAGATAAGCCAGTTTCGTCATCACCCGCTGGACTATATTGAAGCGCTGGAGAAAGCGATTCGCGGCGTGGTGTCGCGTCTGAGCGCAGAGCAGCGCGCGGCGGTGGTCGGCATCGGCGTCGATTCCACCGGCTCCACCCCGGCGCCTGTCGACCGCGACGGCAACGTGCTGGCGCTGCGTCCTGAATTCGCCGACAACCCAAACGCGATGTTTGTGCTGTGGAAAGATCACACCGCCATTGAGGAGGCGGAGGAGATCAACCAGCTCTGCCGCAGCGGCCGCTTTGAGGACTATTCGCGCTATATCGGCGGCGTTTACTCCTCCGAATGGTTCTGGGCGAAAATTCTCCATGTCTCACGCACCGATGCGGCGGTGCGCGACGCCGCCGTCTCCTGGATCGAACTGTGCGACTGGGTGCCCGCCTTGCTGAGCGGCACCACCGCGCCCGCCGCTATCCGCCGCGGCCGCTGCGCCGCCGGACATAAATCGCTGTGGCATCCGCAGTGGGACGGCCTGCCGCCGGCGGCGTTTTTCAACGCACTCGATCCGCTGCTGACGACGCAGCTCGACTATCCGCTGTTCAATGACACCTTTACCGCTGAAAAGCCGGTCGGCACTCTCACTGAAGAGTGGGCGATGCGCCTCGGCCTCTCTACCGACGTTATCCTCTCCGGCGGCGCCTTCGATTGTCATATGGGCGCGGTCGGCGCCGGCGCGCAGCCCTATACGCTGGTGAAAGTGATCGGCACCTCGACCTGCGACATTCTGATCGCCGACGCGGAGCGCGTCGGCACGCGCGCCATCGAAGGCATCTGCGGCCAGGTGGACGGCAGCGTGACGCCCGACGCCATCGGCCTGGAAGCGGGCCAGTCGGCGTTCGGCGATATGTACGCCTGGTTCAGCCGCCTGCTTAACTGGCCTTTACAGCTGGCGGCGCAGCAGCAGCCGGAACTGAAGCCGCAGCTCGATGCGCTGTCGCAGGATCTGCTGCGCCAATTGACCGACGCCTGGGTAGCGAATCCGCAGCTCGATCATCTGCCGGTGGTGCTGGACTGGTTTAACGGCCGCCGCACTCCCTTCGCCAATCAGCGTCTGAAAGGGGTGATTACCGACCTGAACCTCGGCACCGACGCGCCGACGCTGTTCGGCGGCTTTATCGCCGCCACCGCCTTCGGCGCGCGCGCCATTATGGAATGTTTCGAGCAGCAGCAGATCCCGGTGGAGAACATCCTGACGCTGGGCGGCATCGCCCGTAAATCCCCCGCCATCATGCAGGTCTGCTGCGACGTAATGAACCGTCCGCTGGATATCGTCGCCTCCGATGAGTGCTGCGCCCTCGGCGCGGCGATCTTTGCCGCCGTGGCGGCGGGCGTCTATGAGGATGTCCCTGCCGCGCAGCAAAAGATGGCCAGCCCGGTCGAACGCACGTTGCAGCCCGACGCGGCGCGCGTGGCGCGCTTCCAGCAGCTTTATGAACGTTATCAACAGTGGTGTGCGACAGCCGAACCGAACTATGCCGCACGTCCGTCTTCCACAATTTAAGGAGTTTGTATGCAACAGTTTGATTCGCTGAGCGTGTGGTTTGTTATCGGCACCCAGCATCTGTATGGACCGGAAACGCTGCGCCAGGTCGCCGACCACGCGCAGCAGGTGGTGGACGGGCTGAATCGCGAAGCGGGCCTGCCGGTGAAGCTGGAGCTGAAACCACTGGTAAAAAGCCCCGACGAGGCGCTGGCGCTCTGCCGCGACGCCAACCATGACAACAGCTGTATCGGCATCATCACCTGGCTGCACACCTTTTCGCCGGCGAAAATGTGGATCGGCGGGCTGTCAGTGCTGAACAAGCCGCTGTTACAGTTCCATACCCAGTTCAACGCGGAGATTCCGTGGGACAGCATGGATATGGACTTTATGAACCTGAACCAGACTGCGCACGGCGGCCGCGAATTCGGCTTTATCGGCGCGCGCATGGGCCTGGCGCACAGTGTGATCACCGGCCACTGGCAGGATGGTCACAGCCACCAGCGTCTTGGCAAATGGATGCGCGCCGCCGCGGCGCGTCACGCCAGCCAGCAGCTGAAGGTGGCGCGCTTCGGCGACAATATGCGGGAAGTGGCGGTCACCGAAGGCGATAAGGTCGCGGCGCAGATCCAGTTCGGCTATGCGGTCAACGGCTGGGGCGTGGGCGATCTGGTCGAGGTGATCAATCAGGTCAGCGACGGCGACGTCAACGCGCTGATCGATGAGTATGAGAGCCAGTATCGCTTCAGCGACGTGGCGGCGGTCAACGGCGAAAAACGCCAGAACGTGCTGGACGCCGCGCGCATCGAGCTGGGCATGAAGCGCTTCCTCAATGACGAAGGCTGCCGCGCCTTTACCACCAACTTCCAGACGCTGCACGGCATGACGCAGCTGCCTGGCCTGGCGGTGCAGCGTCTGATGGCGCAGGGCTACGGCTTCGCCGGCGAAGGCGACTGGAAAACCGCTGCCCTGCTGCACATCTTCAAAATCATGGCGGGCGATCGCCCTGGCGGCACTTCTTTTATGGAGGATTACACTTACCACTTCGCACCGGGCAATGAGCTGGTGCTGGGTTCGCATATGCTGGAAGTCTGCCCCTCTATCGCTAAAGAAGAGAAGCCGCTGCTGGACGTGCAGTTCCTTGGCATCGGCGGCAAAGCCGATCCGGCCCGCCTGATCTTCTCAACGCCGGCAGGCCCGGCGGTGAACGCCAGCGTGATCGACATGGGCGACCGTTTCCGCCTGTTGGTTAACGTGGTGGATACCATCGAACAGCCGCAGCCGCTGCCGAAGCTGCCGGTGGCGCGTGCGCTCTGGAAGGCGCAGCCTTCACTGGCAACCGCCTCTGAAGCCTGGATTCTGGGCGGCGGCGCGCACCATACCGTTTTCAGCCAGGCGCTGGACGTGGACGATATGCGACTTTACGGCGAGATGCACGGCATCGAAGTGATGGTGATCGATAACGACACCACGTTACCTGCCTTTAAGGATGCGCTGCGCTGGAACGAAGTTTACTACCGCATCAAGCGCTGACCGCTAACCGGTACAGCCGACACAAGCCGCATCAACCCGATGCGGCTTTTTTTATTCTGACGGTGGTAACACGTTTCTTTTCACCGCATCCGCCCTGTTCCTTCCCGCCTGTTTAATGCTCTCGCTGAAACTCATCCTTAAAGGCAGATATGGCGCCAGCGATAATTAATGCTTGTTACCCCTGCTCTGCGGGCGGGGGCTTTTTCCCTGCCAGGCGTTGCGTTTGCCGTAGCTGAAGCATCGAACTTATTTCTTGATTAGTATGTTGTAACTAATTAGGGATAAAAAAAGCGCCCCGGCCTGGAGCGCTCTGTCTGGCTGACCGCCAGTCGTGCGGCGGCTACTGCGGCGTCACCCGCTCTACCGGCGCATTCTGCTGCCGATCCCACATCACCGTCAGCAGCCGTTGCAGCGCGATAAAGGCGAACAGCAGCACGCCGATGGCGATTTTGGTCCACCAGGAGCTGAGCGTGCCGTCGAAGTTAATCCAGGTCTGAATCAGCCCCTGAATCAACACGCCGAACAGCGTGCCCAGCACCGTTCCGACGCCGCCGGAAAGCAGCGTGCCGCCGATCACGACAGACGCGATGGCGTCCAGCTCCACGCCCAGCCCCGCCAGCGCGTAGCCCGCCGAGGTATAGAGCGAAAAGACGATGCCCGCCAGCGTCGCCAGAAAGGTAGAGAGCATATAGATCTTCACCGTGGTGGCGCGCGTCGACACGCCCATCAGCTGCGCGGAGTGCATATTGCCGCCAATGGCGTAGACCTGATTGCCGAAACGGGTGCGGTGCGCCAGCAGAATCCCCAGCGCTACCACCGCCAGCATCACCAGCGCCATCAGGCTGAGCCGTCCGCCGCCCGGCATTTTCCATGCCATGCCCGAAAGCGTACTATAAAGCGGATGGTCAATCGGAATCGAACTTTCCGCAATCAGATAGCTGCAACCACGCAGGAAGAACATGCCCGCCAGAGTGATAATAAAAGCGGGAATTTTCAGCGCATCGATCAGCCAGCCCATCAGCGCGCCGAAGATTGCTCCCGCCAGCAGAATAATAGCGAACGCCAGCCACGGCGACAGGTGCAGATCGCCAATCGCCCGCGCCAGGAAGACGCCGGTAAAGGCGATAACCGCGCCCACCGACAGGTCGATGCCGCCGGAAAGAATCACAAAGGTCATACCGACGGCGATGATGCCGAGAAAGGCGTTATCGGTGAGGATATTGCCAATCACGCGCGTCGAGGCAAAGCCGGGAAACTGCGACAGGCAGAAAAGATAGCCCGCGATGAATACCAGCAGCGTGATGGTTAAGGGCAAATGACGTTTTAACATTTCAGCCTCTCCGCTTCAGTAACTGCAAAAAACGCGGCGATTGCAGCAGCAGCACCGCCATCACCACCACCGCCTTGACCACCTGATTCAGCTCCGGCGGAAAGCCGGAGAGCAGAATGCCGGTGTTCATCGCCTGAATAATCAGCGCGCCCAGCAGCGACAGCAGCAGATTAAAGCGCCCGCCCATCAGCGAAGCGCCGCCGATCACTACCGCCAGGATGGCGTCCAGCTCCAGCCAGAGCCCGGCGTTATTGGCATCGGCGCCGCGAATATCCGCCGCGACGATCAGCCCCGCCACCGCCGCGCAGAAGCCACTGATCAGATAGGCGGACATCACCACCAGCCAGCCGTTGACCCCGGCGTTGCGCGCGGCGCGCAGGTTGATGCCCACCGCTTCGATAAACAGCCCAAGGGCGGTTTTACGCGTCAGCAGCCAGACCAGCAGCGCCATCGCCGCCGCGATCCAGACCGGTACCGGCAGCAGCGCGAACGCTCCGCTGCCGATCCAGCCCAGCGCCTCACTGTCGAAGGTAACGATCTGCCCCTGGGTGATCAGCTGGGCGATGCCGCGCCCCGCCACCATTAGAATCAGCGTGGCGACGAACGGCTGGATCTTCAGCAACGCCACGAGGATGCCGTTCCACAGTCCGCACAGCACGCCGCTGGCCAGCGTCGCCAGTATAATCACCGGCAGGCTGTGACCCGCTACCGTCAGCGTCGCCGCCGTCGCGCCGGCGATCGCCATAATCGCCCCGACCGAGAGATCGATGCCGCCGGTGGCGATCACCAGCGTCATACCGATGGCAAGCAGCGCCACCGGCACCGCACGGTTAAGAATGTCGATCGGGCTGCCGAACAGGCGGCCATCCTGTAAATGCAGCGCAAAAAAGTTGTTCGCGACCAGGCTGTCCACCAGCAGCACCAGTATCAGCGCCGCCAGCTGCGGCATTCCAGGTGGGAGTTTACGCTTCAACACAGGGGGCTTCTCCGGCAATACGTGACTTTCAGGCATGGCGCGCACCTCCATCCGCAATGGCGCCGACAATCGCCGCCACCGACAGTTTTTCCAGCGGGATTTCCGCAACCTGTTGACGATCGCGCAGGATCACCACGCGATCGGCGTAGCCGACCAGCTCCTCCAGCTCCGAGGAGATCACCAGCAGCGCAAGGCCGTCGGCGCACAGCGACTCAATAAGACGAATGATCTCCGCATGGGCGCCCACATCGATGCCGCGCGTCGGCTCGTCCAGAATCAAAAACTGCGGGCGGGTCACCAGCCAGCGCGACAGCAGCACCTTCTGCTGGTTGCCGCCGGAGAGCAGCTCTATCGGCTGCTCGGCGTGCGGGGTGCGAATCCCCAGCTGGCGGATAAAGCGCTGGGCGATATCCGTCTGCTCGCGTTTGCTGATGGGACGCAGCCAGCCGCGCTGAGCTTGCAGAGCGAGGATAATGTTTTCACGTACCGAGGCGGCGCCGATGATGCCGTCGGTTTTGCGATCTTCCGGGCAGAAACCCATGCCAAGCCGCGACGCCTGCGCCGGGCTGCGGATGGTCCGCTTTTTACCGCGGATAATGGCGGTGCCGCTGTCGGCGCGCCGCACGCCAAACAGCACCTCTGCGGTTTCGGTACGGCCTGAACCGAGCAGGCCCGCCAGCCCGACCGCCTCGCCGGGGCGCACCGCCAGGCTGAACGGTTCGATGGTGCCCTTCTTGCTGTAGTTTTGAAACTCCACCACCGGCTTATCGCTTTTCAGCGTTCTGCCGGCGCGCTGCAACGCGGTCTCCATCAGTTCGCGCCCCAGCATCAACTTGATCAGCTCCAGCTGCGGCAGCGTGTCGGCATCGCGGGTGGCGATATACTGGCCGTTGCGAAGGATAGTGATGCGATCGCAGACGCGGTACACCTGGTCGAGGAAATGGGTAACGAAAATCAGGCTCATCCCCTTCGCCTTCAGCTGATTCATCAGCGTGAACAGCATCTCTACCTCGCTGGCGTCGAGGCTGGCGGTCGGTTCATCCAGAATCAGCACCTGAGCGGAGAGATCGACCGCACGGCAGATAGCGATAATCTGCTGCATTGCCACGGAGTAGTGACCCAGCGGCCGGTTGACGTCGAGCGAGAAGCCGTAGCGGTTAAGCAGCGCGCGCGCCTGATGCGCCATCGCCTTGCGGTCGACCATGCCGAAGCGCTTAGGCTCGCGGCCAATAAACAGGTTATCCGCCACCGACATATTCGGCAGCAGGTTCACTTCCTGATAAACGGTGCCGATGCCTGCCTGCTGCGCCTGCGCGGTATTGCGCGGCGCAATGGCCTGACCGTTCAGCAACACCTCGCCGGCGTCGCGCTGGTAAACGCCGGTCAGCACCTTAATCAGGGTTGATTTGCCCGCCCCGTTCTCCCCCAACAGCGCCATAATTTCGCCGCGTTGCAGGCTGAACGAGACATTATCCAGCGCCTTCACGCCGGGGAAGAATTTGCTGACGCCGCGTATATCCAGCAGCTTTTCTGTTTGCACAGTCATAATACGCCTCGGTGAATAACAACGGCGTCGGCCAGTACGCCCAACGGAGCGTCTGGCCGACGGCGGCGATGAAACGCGGATCAGTAGCCCATATTTTTCTTCTTATCGAGTTCGCTTTGCGCGTCGGCGGGCAGCCAGAGTTTGGTTTCGGTTTTGATCACTTTCGGCGGCACAGTGCCGTTCTGTTTCAGTTTCTCCAGCGCATCGAACGCCGGGCCAGCCATATTCGGCGTCAGCTCGACGTTGGCATTGGCTTCGCCCGCCAGCATCGCTTTATAAATATCCGGCACGCCGTCAATCGAGCCGGTAAGAATATCTTTGCCCGGCTTCAGGCCCGCCTCTTTAATTGCCTGAATCGCGCCAATCGCCATATCGTCGTTATGGGCATAAACCATGCAGATATTTTTTCCGTTATTTTCCGCCTTGATAAAGCTCTCCATCACCTCTTTGCCTTTGCTGCGGGTAAAGTCGCCCGACTGCGAACGGATCACTTTAATGTTCGGCGTATTAGCGATCGCTTCGGCAAAGCCTTTTTTGCGGTCGATGGCGACGCTGGCGCCGACGGTGCCCTGTAACTCAACCACGTTGCACGGCTTGCCGTTCATCTGCTTCACCAGCCATTCGCCGATCAGACGTCCTTCCAGCACGTTATCCGCGGTAATCACCGAGGTATAGAGCGAGTTATCTTTCACCACGATGGCGCGGTCGAGCAGGAATACCGGAATATTGGCGTCTTTCGCCTCCTCCAGCACGGGCTCCCAGCCGGTCTGCACCACCGGTGCGATAAAGATGGCGTCGACGCCCTGGGCGATAAACGAGCGCACCGCCTTGATCTGGTTCTCCTGTTTCTGCTGACCATCGGCAATTTTCAGCGTGATGCCGCGCTTCGCCGCTTCGCTTTTCGCTACGCTGGTTTCCGCTGCGCGCCAGCCTGATTCAGAGCCAACCTGCGAGAAACCAACGGTCATATTTGCCGCCAGCGACGGCGCGGCGAGCGTAGCGCTCACCATCGCGGATAAAAGTAAACGCTTCCACATAGTCTTCTTCCTCTGGTGGGATTTTACGGCTTGGGTACAAACGCGTTTACAGCCTGGCGGATTCGGCTACGGGAGTTTTCGACATGCTTCACAAAATTCAAT
>NZ_JANION010000017.1:0-3305 GCF_024610815.1 Mixta sp. | reverse complement strand
GTTATTCACCATGTATTTACCATTGACGAACATCGCCGGCACGCCACGCAGATCAACATCTGCCGCCGCTTTTTGCTGCTGAGCGACCAGCGCTTTGACGGCGAAGCTGTTCCATGCAGCGTCATAATCTTCAGGCTTAATATTGGCCGCTTTGATAAAAGCGTCTTTCAGACTGGCCGGATCGGTGATGGTCTGGGTTTTCTGGATCCCGTCAAAAAGCGGGCCAGTCACCTGATCTTCCACGCCCAGCGCCAGCGCAACCGCCCAGGCATGAGTAACGATCGGGCCAAGTTCGCCGCCAAGGAAATCAACGTGATACTTCGTGACTTTGACGCCTTCCGGGAGCGTTTTCTTTACGGCATCGCCAACATGATAAACGCGCTCAAACTGGTAGCAGTGCGGACAGAAGAAGGAGAAAAACTCCATTACTTGAGGCTCGCCTGCGACCGGCTTATCCAGCGTGACATACTGCTGACCATCGGTAAACTGCGCCGCTGAGGCGCTGAACGCCAGAACAAGGCCAACCAGCGCAATCCATAATTTTTTCATTTGAGATTTTCTCCTTAATCAAACATCAGTATTCAGGCATTAACCGCAACGGCGGCTGCTGTAACACAGTATTTTGCTCTGCGAAAGACGCTATTTGTCTGCGCCAGAAATCCTCTTCCGTCATCCACGGAAAGCTGCGCGGAAACGCAGGATCTTGCCAGCGGCGAACTATCCACGCCAGATAATAAACCATGCGCATAGCGCGTAAAGGCTCAATCAGTGACAATTCATTAATATCAAAGTCCCTGAATTCGCTGTATGCCTCCAGCAGGATATCCCACTGGATGCGCTGCTGCTGACGATCGCCATTCACCAGCATCCAGAGATCCTGAACGGCTGGTCCGGTGCGCGCGTCATCCAGATCGACAAACAACGGCCCATCGCGCCACAGTATATTACCGGGATGGCAGTCGCCATGAAGACGTAATGGCGCCCAGCGAGTATGCCAGCATTCTTGTAAAGTTTTGCTTAGCTGACCAATTACGTCGTTTAATGTTTCTCTTAACGAAGAGGGCACCAGGCTGCACTGGCGCAGGATCTGCGCAGGCTCGTTGATATATTCTTCCAGCCCGATAGCAGGACGCGCGACAAAAAGCTGCCGCTCGCCACACTGATGTATCCGGGCGATAAAACGTCCGACCCCTTCCAGCTGATCGTCGTTATCAGTTTCATACTGGCGACCGCCAAGACTGGGAAATATCGCAAACCAAAAACCATCGTGCTGATGCAGCGTTTTACCGTTAAGCATGAGCGGCGGCGCCAGCGGCACCTCATTCTGCTGCAGCTCAAGGGCAAACTGATGTTCTTCTTCGATCTGTTCACGGCTCCAGCGCTGGGGACGATAGAATTTCACTACGTAACGACGCCTTTCCTCATCCGAGAACTGATAGACGCGATTTTCGTAGCTGTTGAGCGCCGTCAGGCCGGAATCGACGCGCAGGCCGGTGTCCCAAAGCGCATCAATAATGGTGTCAGGATTAAGGGTTTGAAAATTAAAGGCAGTGGTATCCATCGTGCATCTCTGCTCAGTGTCAGAATCGGGTAAGAATAACACCGATCGGTTAGCACGACAGAAGACCGACGTGATTAATCTTTAATTATGCCGCGCGCGCGCAGCAGCGCCGTTTTGAAATCTTCTTCATAATCTTTTTTGAGGCCAGGAATGGCTTCCGTTTTATCCGCGCCGCGCATTTTCAGGTGATAGATCAGGATATCGTCGGTTAAGGTGTGGAGCGGGCCGTCAAAACCTGACTCTTTCGCCAGTTTTTGCAAAAATTGCAACAGGTTGAGATCCGGCTCGTTTTGCCAGGCAGGTAGCAACAGTTCCAGTAGTTCATTCAGTCGATGGTATTTCATAATGTTGTCCGGGATGATTGACTAAACGCTACGTTAGCAGGGTTATTCCCCCATGAAAAGAGAGGTCTTAAAGGTGGTTTATCCGCGGGAAGCAGTATCTGGTGTAATTCTGGCTGGCGGACGCAGCAGTCGCATGGGCGGACAGGATAAAGCGCAGCTGATGTTACAGGGCAAACCGCTTTGGCAGCAT
Organism: Mixta sp.; assembly: GCF_024610815.1. Classification (NCBI taxonomy): domain Bacteria; kingdom Pseudomonadati; phylum Pseudomonadota; class Gammaproteobacteria; order Enterobacterales; family Erwiniaceae; genus Mixta; species Mixta sp. Next base: position 1,210 of record NZ_JANION010000017.1, on the reverse strand, counting down.
GTCTGGCAGCGGCTGGCGCCGCAGGTTCATGACATTAGCATCAGCGCCAATCGCCATCTGGATCGTTATCCCCAGGACCAACTACGCGTCATTACCGATACCCTGCCCGATTTTCCCGGTCCGCTGGCCGGTATGTTGAGCGCACTCCAACAGGTCGATAGTCCATGGTTCGCCTTTTCCGCCTGCGACACGCCCTTTATTCCTGAAGATTATGTGACGCGTCTCTGGCAGCAAAAGCAACAGGCGCCAGCCGTATGGGTGCGTTCCTGCGAACGCGATCATCCCGCGCTGGCGTTGGTTAGCCGAAATATTTTGCCTGAGCTTACTATTTACCTGAACAGCGGTGAGCGGCGAGTAATGTATTTTCTGCAAAGCGTTGGCGGACATGCGGTACAGTTCGATGAGGATGAACGTGCTTTTGTAAATATTAATACGCCCGACGAGTTACAGCGTTATGAGGAGAAGGTTTGATGCTGCCGATACTGGCGATTGCCGCCTGGAGCGGAACCGGGAAAACAACGCTGCTTAAACAGCTGATACCTTTGCTAAAGCAGCAGGGAATCCGTCCAGGCCTGATTAAGCATACGCATCATAATATGGATATCGATACGCCAGGCAAGGACAGCTATGAGCTGCGTAAAGCGGGCGCCGATCAGGTATTGGTAGCCAGTCAGCAGCGTTGGGCGTTAATGACGGAGACGCCTGACAACGCAACGACAGATTTCACTTTTCTGGTCAGCCGTATGGATGAGAGTACGCTGGATATCATCCTGGTGGAAGGTTTTAAAGATGAGCCCATACCGCGTATTTTATTATGGCGCGATCGTGACGATGCAGAATGGGAGACGCTGATAGATGAGAGAGTGATCGCTATAGCCAGCGACTCTCCGCTTAATACGCCCGTCCCCTTGCTGGATCTGAACGATCCACCGCAGATAGCCGCTTTTATAAAAGTATGGCTGGCTTCCGTTAAGGGAGAGGCTATTTGATATTATATTGCAGGACGCCTTTTACACTATTTCAGGCGTCTTTTTCATAAAACGCAGAGACGAAAAAGCCTCAGCTTACGCTGAGGCTCTGTCGTTTGTTTGATGCCTGGCAGTTCCCTACTCTCGCATGGGGAGGCCCCACACTACCATCGGCGCTGCGGCGTTTCACTTCTGAGTTCGGCATGGGGTCAGGTGGGACCACCGCGCTCTTGCCGCCAGGC
>NZ_JANION010000014.1:0-3383 GCF_024610815.1 Mixta sp. | reverse complement strand
GCCAAAAGATTCCTTATATTATCAGTATCGCTGGAAGCGTAGCCGTAGGAAAAAGCACGACCGCCCGCGTGTTACAGGCGTTACTGAGTCGCTGGCCGGAACATCGCCGCGTTGAGTTGATCACAACGGACGGCTTTCTGCATCCGAACGCCGTGTTAAAAGAACGCGGCCTGATGAAGAAAAAAGGATTTCCGGAATCTTACGACATGCACCGACTGGTCAATTTCGTCGCCGACCTGAAATCAGGCGCAACAGAAGTGACGGCCCCGGTCTATTCACATCTGATTTATGATGTCATCCCGGACGGCGATAAAGTCGTTCAGCAGCCGGATATCCTGATTCTCGAAGGGCTGAATGTGCTGCAAAGCGGAATGGATTATCCTCACGATCCGCACCATGTCTTTGTGTCTGATTTCGTCGACTTTTCTATATACGTCGATGCGCCTGAAGATCTGCTGGAGCATTGGTATATCAATCGCTTCCTGAAGTTCCGTAAGGGCGCTTTTACCAATCCCGATTCCTATTTTCATCATTACGCTCAGCTTGTCGAAGAGGAAGCGGTCAATATCGCCACTCAGCTCTGGCGGGAAATTAACTGGCGTAACCTGAAAGAGAATATTTTACCGACGCGAGAACGTGCGAGCCTGATTCTGAGCAAGAGCGCAAATCACGCAGTGGAAAAGGTTAAATTACGTAAATAGAAGATGAATAGTGCTTCTGGCGGCACAGATGCCGCCAGAAGAGTGTCTGCTTATAAAGCAATCAGTCCTGAGGCCGTAAAGATATTTCGCCGCCTACCCAGGCTTTAGTTACGCCATCCTGTTCCAGCAACAGCCCACCCTGTGGATCGATGCCGCGTGCAATGCCTAATACTTCACGCTCGCCAATCAGTAACTTAACTGGTCGGTTAATAAAGTTATCCAGGCGCTGCCAGCGTGAAATAAATGGCGTGAGGCCTTCACGCTCAAACTCTTTCAGGCTGCGTCTTAGCTGATTAACCAGCACGCTAACAAGCTCATTACGGTTGATGGCAATTCCTGCTTCCTGCAAATTAATCCAACCCTGATTTACTACGTTCGCATCCGGGGAACGCATCGCCAGGTTGATGCCCGCACCGAAAACAATCTGTGCCGCATCACCTGTTTTGCCCGTCATTTCAACCAGAATACCCGCTAACTTACGATCGTTCAGATAGAGATCGTTTGGCCATTTGACTCTTACATCTTCCGCACCGAGCTGCTGTAGCACCTCAGCAATCACAATGCCGATTACCAGGCTGAGTCCCATTGCCGCAGCGGGTCCCTGATCGAGGCGCCAGTACATGGAAAGATAAAGATTAGCGCCAAAGGGCGAAAACCACTGACGGCCACGGCGGCCACGTCCCGCCTGCTGGTATTCTGCAACGCAGGCATCTCCGGTCTGTAGCGTGTTCATACGTTCCAGTAAATACTGGTTAGTCGAATCAATAACTGGAATGACAGCTACACCCTGCTGTTTCAGGGCGGTGTTTATTTTATCTTCATCCAACAGTTCAATCGGCGCCGGTAAGCAGTATCCTTTTCCCGTCACGGTAAAGACATCCAGCCCCCACTCTTTCAGCGTCTGTATATGCTTATTGATTGCGGCACGGCTCATGCCAAGTTGCTCGCCAATCTGCTCGCCGGAATGGAATTCACCATCTGCCAGGATAGCAACTAACTTTAACGGTACGCTGTTATCTTTCATGCTATTACCTCAACGGCATTCTCTTCACCTTCGGCACCGATAAATCGCACTTCCGGCTCCAGCCAGACATCAAATTTTTCACCGACGCGTTGCCTGACAGCATGCGCTAACGCCACTACATCCGCTGCCGTGGCTTGTTCGATATTAATCAGCACCAGGGCCTGCTGTTGATGCACGGCAGCGCCGCCGACCCGATAACCTTTCAACTGGCATTGATCGATAAGCCAGCCAGCGGCCAGCTTAACCTCACCGTTGCTTTGCGGATAATGCGGAGCATGCGGGAAATCTGCCAGAAGCGAAGCTGCCTGCTCCGCACTAACAACGGGATTTTTAAAAAAGCTGCCGGCGTTGCCGGTTAAGGCGGGATCGGGCAGCTTGCTGCGCCGCATATGACACACCGCATCGAAAATCTGCTGCGGCGTTACGGTGGCTGGATCCAGACGCGTTAAATCGCCATAGCTCATTACAGGTCGCCACCGTTTTGGCAGTATAAAGCCAACAGCAATGATGGCGTGGCCATGCTGCAACTGATGCTTAAAAATGCTGTCACGGTAGCTGAACTGGCACTGCGCCGCTGTGAGTCGCTTAACGCTCCCGCTGTTTAACTCCAGCACATCAACCCACTCACAGACATCCTTCATCTCTATGCCGTAGGCGCCTATGTTCTGGATCGGTGCCGATCCTACACAGCCAGGAATCAACGCAAGGTTTTCCAGGCCGCCGATCCCCTGCTGTAATGTGAAGGTCACCAGCCGGTGCCAGTTCTCCCCTGCCCCTACGTGTAAGCGCCATGAATCATCATCTTCGTTGACAGCGATGCCTTTGATACGGTTGATTACCACAATGCCGCTAAAAGCTTCCAGAAACAGTACATTGCTGCCTTCGCCAAGCAGCAAAAAGGGTAAGTTCTGCCGCTGGCATTCTTGCCAGGCGGCGACGATCTGGTCCGGGCTTTCTGCTATTACCACTTTGCGCGCAGCTGTATCAATAGCGAAGGTATGAAGGGTTTTCAGTGAGTATTCAGGGCTGGACATGAAACGGCCTATTTCCGGTTAACTGTGGCCAGTTTACCTGATAGGCATAGCGGGAAGAAAATATTATCGGTGTGCTTTAAAAAGCACAGATAAAATAAAACGAGATGCATAAAAAATCAGCGCGTTGAGTTGGTGTTTTATGCAGCAGAAGACAAGCTGTATAAAATTGAGCGTTAAAGACAGGGCAAAAGCTGTAGAGGAGCAGGAAAAATAATCGATCCAGGCATTTTTTCATAAAATGCGGATACGAAAAAGCCCCAGCTTTCGCTGAGGCTCTGTCGCTTGTTTGATGCCTGGCAGTTCCCTACTCTCGCATGGGGAGGCCCCACACTACCATCGGCGCTGCGGCGTTTCACTTCTGAGTTCGGCATGGGGTCAGGTGGGACCACCGCGCTCTCGCCGCCAGGCAAATTCTTTGTGCCGGAAACGAATCTCCCGCGCTGCTGCTGCGTTGGCCGCATTCGCATCACTCAGTCACATACCGCTGTATGCTCCTTCCTGATGTCTCATTTGCCGCCTTGCTTCAGCGCAACATCTTTCGTTTCCGCAGATTTCTTTTATCCGGTAAACAAAGCTGAAAATCGTCTCTCATCCCCAAAACGCCTGTGGCGTTGTAAGGTTAAG
>NZ_JANION010000012.1:0-46740 GCF_024610815.1 Mixta sp. | reverse complement strand
GATGATATTAAAAAAGGATATACAATTTTAAAGCTGGCAGAATATTCCAGCGAGAGAAAAACAGAAAAATGTATTTTCAGCTTATTATATTGATTGATACTGAACAGTTGATTGATATTATTTTCAACAATGTTATTTATTAGGCTATTAATCATTCAGAGCAATAGCGTTTCGAAAGCACGCGTGAGAAATGAACTACCTTCACCCAAAGCGCGACAAAGGTAATAAAAAACCCCGCGCAGGCGGGGTTTTTTAATAGCATCGTTTTTCCATAGTGGAAAAATGAAATCAGAACGGGATGTCGTCGTCGAAATCCATCGGCGGCTCGTTGTTAGCCGGCGCGCTCTGCTGCTGCGGACGGGAAGGCGCCTGGCCGCCGCCGCTGAACTGGTTGCCGCCCTGCGGCTGCTGAGGCTGGCCCCAACCGTTGTTGTTGTTGCCGCCGCCCATGCCGCCACTGGCCTGCGCGCCCGCGCCGCCGTTCTGGCGGCCGCCCAGCATCTGCATGGTACCGCCGACGTTCACCACCACTTCCGTAGTGTAACGTTCCTGGCCGCTCTGATCCTGCCACTTGCGCGTTTGCAGAGAACCTTCGATATAAACCTGGGAACCTTTGCGCAGGTATTCACCCGCCACTTCCGCCAGTTTGCCGAACAGCACGACACGGTGCCATTCCGTTTTCTCTTTGGTCTCTCCGGTCTGCTTGTCACGCCAGCTTTCGGATGTCGCCAGCGTAATATTCGCTACGGCTCCACCATTCGGCATATAACGCACTTCCGGATCCTGACCCAGATTCCCGACAAGAATCACTTTGTTAACGCCTCTGCTGGCCATGTTCGCGTCTCCCGATGAGTATTCACTAAAGTCTAAACGGTAAATTCTACCACGCTAGCCTGCCCGATCATACTTCCGAGCGAGCTTCCAATAATGAAGATCTTTTTGCAGGGTTGCAACAGACTACTGGATATACATTCAGTTATTTTTTGTGCCATAATGACCTGTTCAATCCTGCCGTATCGTTACGGGCATGGTGAGTCTGCGTTAATCCGGGAAATGTGAATGGATAAGATCGAAGTCCGGGGTGCCCGCACCCACAACCTGAAAAACATCAACCTGATCATCCCTCGCGACAAACTGATCGTTGTCACCGGCCTGTCAGGTTCCGGTAAGTCCTCGCTGGCGTTCGATACGCTCTACGCCGAGGGACAGCGCCGCTATGTGGAATCCCTTTCCGCCTATGCGCGTCAGTTTCTTTCGCTGATGGAAAAACCGGATGTCGATCATATCGAAGGGCTATCGCCTGCGATTTCGATCGAGCAGAAATCAACGTCCCATAACCCGCGTTCAACGGTCGGGACCATTACTGAAATTCATGACTATCTGCGTCTGCTGTTCGCCCGCGTGGGCGAGCCGCGCTGTCCCGACCATGACGTGCCGCTGGCGGCGCAAACCGTGAGCCAAATGGTCGACAACGTGCTGGCGCAGCCGGAAGGCGCGCGCCTGATGCTGCTGGCGCCGGTGGTGAAAGATCGCAAAGGCGAACACACCAAGACGCTGGAGAACCTGGCGACGCAGGGCTATATCCGCGCCCGCATCGACGGCGAAGTGTGCGATCTTTCCGATCCGCCGAAGCTGGAGCTGCAAAAGAAACACACCATCGAAGTGGTTATCGATCGCTTTAAGGTGCGCGAGGATCTGGCGACGCGTCTGGCGGAATCGTTCGAGACCGCGCTGGAGCTTTCCGGCGGCACGGCGATCGTGGCGGATATGGATGATGCCAATGCGGAAGAACTGCTGTTCTCCGCCAACTTCGCCTGTCCGATCTGCGGTTACAGCATGAGCGAGCTGGAGCCGCGCCTCTTCTCGTTCAACAACCCGGCCGGCGCCTGCCCGACCTGCGACGGCCTGGGCGTGCAGCAATATTTCGATCCTGAGCGCGTGGTGCAGAACGCCGAGCTGTCGCTGGCGGGCGGCGCGATTCGCGGCTGGGATCGTCGCAACTTCTACTATTTCCAGATGCTGCGCTCGCTGGCGGATCATCTGAAATTCGATATCGAAGCGCCGTTCAACAGCCTGAGCGAAAAAGTGCGCCAGGTGATCCTGTATGGATCCGGCAAAGAGAGCATCGAATTTAAATATATCAACGATCGCGGCGACACCTCGGTACGTCGACATCCGTTTGAGGGCGTGCTGCACAATATGGAGCGCCGCTACAAAGAGACGGAATCGAGCGCGGTGCGCGAAGATCTGGCGAAGTTCATCAGCAACCGCGCCTGCGCTACCTGCGAAGGGACGCGCCTGCGCCGCGAAGCGCGTCATGTTTATGTGGAAAACACCACGCTGCCGACCATCTCTGATATGAGCATCGGTCACGCGATGGACTTTTTCCGCAACCTGAAGCTGAGCGGCCAGCGCGCCAAAATCGCCGAGAAAGTGCTGAAAGAGATCGGCGATCGCCTGAGCTTCCTGGTCAATGTCGGCCTGAACTACCTTTCCATGTCGCGTTCGGCGGAAACGCTCTCCGGCGGCGAGGCGCAGCGCATCCGTCTGGCGAGCCAGATCGGGGCCGGTCTGGTAGGCGTGATGTACGTGCTGGATGAGCCCTCTATCGGCCTGCACCAGCGCGATAACGAGCGCCTGCTCGATACGCTGATTCACCTGCGCGACCTGGGCAACACGGTGATCGTGGTGGAACATGACGAGGATGCGATTCGCGCCGCCGATCATATTATCGATATCGGCCCTGGCGCGGGCGTGCACGGCGGTCAGGTCGTGGCGGAAGGCACCGCCGACGAGATTATGCAGGTGGAGGAATCGCTGACCGGCCAATACCTGAGCGGCAAGCGAAAAATCGAAGTGCCGGAACAGCGCGTGCCCGCCGATCCGAACAAGGTGCTGAAGATTACCGGCGCGCGCGGCAACAACCTGAAGGATGTGACGCTGACGCTGCCGGTCGGCCTGTTTACCTGCGTGACCGGCGTCTCCGGCTCCGGTAAATCGACCCTGATCAACGACACGCTGTTCCCGATCGCGCAGCGCCAGCTGAACGGCGCGACCATCGCGGAAGCGGCGCCTTACCGCGACGTCAGCGGCATGGAGCATTTCGATAAAGTTATCGATATCGATCAGAGCCCGATTGGTCGTACGCCGCGCTCCAACCCGGCGACCTACACGGGCATTTTCACGCCGATCCGCGAACTGTTCGCCGGCGTGCCGGAATCCCGTTCGCGCGGCTATAACCCAGGCCGCTTCAGCTTTAACGTGCGCGGCGGACGCTGCGAAGCCTGTCAGGGCGACGGCGTGCTGCGCGTGGAGATGCACTTCCTGCCGGATATCTATGTGCCGTGCGACCAGTGCAAAGGCAAGCGTTATAACCGCGAAACGCTTGAGATTAAATACAAAGGCAAGAGCATCCACGAAGTGCTGGATATGACCATCGAAGAGGCGCGCGAGTTCTTCGACGCGGTGCCAGCGCTGGCGCGTAAGCTCCAGACGCTGATGGACGTGGGGCTTTCCTATATTCGTCTCGGTCAGTCCGCCACTACGCTGTCCGGCGGCGAGGCGCAGCGCGTGAAGCTGGCGCGCGAGCTGTCGAAGCGCGGCACCGGTCAGACGCTCTATATCCTTGATGAACCGACCACCGGTTTGCACTTCGCGGATATCCAGCTGCTGCTGACGGTGCTCCATCAGCTGCGCGATCAGGGCAATACCATCGTGGTGATTGAGCATAACCTCGACGTGGTGAAAACTGCCGACTGGATTGTCGATCTGGGGCCGGAAGGCGGCAGCGGCGGCGGTCAGATTCTGGTGGCAGGCACGCCGGAAACCGTGGCGAAGTGCAAAGAGTCGCATACCGCGCGTTTCCTGAAGCCGCTGCTGGAACAACGCTAAGATTGCTGTTTACACAGCCCCTGACGCGCACGCGCAGGGGCTTTTTTATCGCCGTTCGCCGGGCCTTTCGCCTCAGGCCGCCTTTAACCCTGGCGCGTCGGCGCGCGGCACATTGCCTCATTGACGGACAATCGTGCAGGATCAGGCAAGATTTTGGCATGATCGTGTCTGGCCGCTCTTCTCTCCTCTGCTTATCCTTAACGTTCACGCTGCTCTCATGCCGGGCGCAGCGTAGCTGGTTTCACTTGGGCGGCCTCTTTGCCCGCCCTTAACCGCTTCAATCACAGGAGACACCATGAATATTACGCACGCTTATGCAGCCCAGGATGCGAAATCCAGACTCGCGCCTTTTGACTACAAGCCGCGTGAACTGCGCGAGCATGATGTACAAATTGAAGTGTTATTTTGCGGCGTCTGTCACTCCGACCTGCATCAGGCCCGTAATGAATGGCAAAACACCATTTTCCCAGTGGTGCCGGGCCACGAAATCGTTGGCCGCGTTACCGCGGTAGGCAGCCACGGCCATAAATATCAGGTGGGCGATCTGGTGGGCGTTGGCTGTATGGTGGATTCCTGCCGTAGCTGTCCGAGCTGCCAGGAAGGGCTGGAACAGTATTGCGAAACGGGTTTTGTGCCAACCTATAACGGCCAGGATCTTAAAACAAAAGAGATTACCTATGGCGGCTACGCCACCAGCATCGTAGTGCATGAAGACTTCGTGCTGCGCGTGCCGGAAAACCTCGATCCGGCAGGCGTCGCGCCGCTGTTATGCGCAGGCATCACCACTTACTCTCCGCTGCGTCACTGGAACGTCGGACCGGGTAAAAAAGTGGGCATCGTCGGCCTGGGCGGTTTAGGCCATATGGGCGTGAAGCTGGCGCACGCGATGGGCGCGCATGTGGTGCTGTTCACCACCTCGCCGTCGAAAATCGAAGACGGCAAGCGTCTGGGCGCCGATGAAGTGGTGATCTCGAAAGATCCGCAGCAGATGGCGCAGCATGTCAACAGCTTCGACTTTATCCTTAATACCGTGGCGGCGCAGCACGATCTCAATCCGTTCATCAACCTGCTGAAACGCGACGGCAACCTGACGCTGGTCGGCGCGCCGGAACACGATCATCCGGCGCCGCACGTTTTCGACCTGATTTTCAAGCGTCGCAGCGTCGCTGGCTCGCTGATCGGCGGCATCGCTGAAACCCAGGAGATGCTCGATTTCTGCGGCGAACACAATATCACCTCAGATATCGAACTGATCGCCATGAATCAGATTAACGAAGCCTATGAGCGTATGCTGAAAAGCGATGTGAAATACCGCTTTGTGATCGATATCGATACGCTGCGCCAGGAAAGCGCCGCGTAATTTTTCTGTCGCTGCGGCATGCCGCAGCGACAGCCTTTCAGCCGTGATGTCCGCCTTTCGTCGCCAGCGCCTGCTGTAGCGACGCATCCACCAGATAGTAGATCTGCGAATCCTTTAGTCCGCCGTCGAGGTAAAGCGTGCTCCAGTGCGTTTTATTCAGGTGCGCGCTGGGAAAGACATCCTCATGCTGCTCGCGCAGCAGTTCAGCCAGCGCCGGCGAGGTTTTCAGCGAGACGGCCGGGCGCCCTTCCGATTCATGCACCATGGCGAACAGCACGCCGTCAGACTGGATTTGCGTCGCTTTCCAGTCGTTATGGACGCGTTGCTCCGCGCCCTCTTTGCTCATGCAGTATGACAGCAGATCGGACGTATTCATGGTTATTCTCCTTGCAGCGTGGCGACAATCCGACGTGAGCCGCCATGTACGCGGTGTTCTCCCAGCCAGATGCCCTGCCACGTACCTAAGACCAGACGCCCACGGCTAACCGGCAGCAGCAGCGATACGCCCAGCAGCGACGATTTAATGTGCGCCGGCATATCGTCCGCGCCTTCATAATCGTGCTGGTAAGGCGCATCTTCCGGCACATGGCGCAGGAAATGCTGCTCCATATCGCTGCGCACCGTGGGATCGCAATTTTCATTCAGGGTGATTGAAGCGGAAGTGTGCTGTAGCAGCAGATGCAGCAGTCCCGTGTTGATTTCACGTAGCGCCGGTAGCTGTTGCACAATCTCATCGGTCACCAGGTGAAAGCCGCGCGCTTTTGCGCTCAGCGAAAGGGTCTGTTGATGCCACATTAACGTTGCTCCTTATTTGAATGACTATGTTAAGTGTGCAGCATGTGGCGCAAAGGTAAACCCGTCGGGCGGAAAAAGTCTGTGCGCCGTATCCAGCGCGGCTTTTGTCGAGAAGAAATAAAAAAGGCGGCCAGCGCCGCCTGATGGGTAAGGTGAGAATTACATCACCGCTGCGAAGGCTTCCGCCACCTGATGCACGTTGCGGCTGTTAAGGCCCGCCAGGCACATGCGGCCGCTGTGGATCAGATAGACGCCGAATTCGTCGCGCAGGCGATCGACCTGCTGGGCGCTCAGCCCGGTGTAGCTGAACATGCCGCGCTGCTTCAGCAGATAATCGAAGTCTTTGCCCGGCAGCGCCGTGCTCAACACCGTCACCAGCGACTGACGCATCTCAAGAATACGCAGACGCATCGCTTCCACTTCCGCCAGCCAGTTTGCCTTCAGCGCCTCATCGTTCAGCACGCAGGCTACCACCTGCGCGCCGAAGTTCGGCGGCGAGGAGTAGTTGCGGCGTACGGTAGCCTTCAGCTGACCCTGTACGCGCGTCGCCTCTTCCGCATCGGCGCATACCACCGACAGGCCGCCGACGCGCTCGCCGTAGAGCGAGAATATCTTCGAGAAAGAGTTGCTGATCAGCGCAGAGATGCCCGCGGCGGCGATGGCGCGAATGGCGTAAGCGTCCTCTTCCATACCGGCGCCGTAACCCTGATAGGCGATATCGAGGAAAGGAATCAGCTGACGCGCCTTAAGCACCTCGACCACGCGATCCCACTGATCGTTAGTGAGATCGGCGCCGGTCGGGTTATGGCAGCAGGGATGCAGCAGCACCACGCTTTGCACCGGCAGGGTTTGCAACGTCGTCAGGAAAGCGTCGAACTGCACGCCGTGGGTTTCGGCGTCATACCAGGGATAGGTATTCACCTCAAAACCGGCGCCCGCAAAGATGGCGATATGGTTTTCCCAGGTCGGATCGCTGACCCATACCTGCGACTGCGGGAAATAGCGTTTCAGAAAGTCCGCGCCTACTTTCAGCGCGCCGGAGCCGCCTACGGTCTGGATGGTGGCGATGCGGTTCGCTTGTAAAGCGGGATGCTGCGCGCCAAACAGCAGCGGCGCGATCGCCTGGCGGTAGCTGGCGAGGCCATCCATCGGCAGATAGAGCGATGCCTGATGCGGCTGGGCATTGAGGCGCGCTTCCGCTTCGGCTACCGCCTGCAGCTGAGGAATGATCCCCTGCTCGTTGTAATAGAGGCCAATGCTCAGGTTAACCTTGTGCGCCCGCGGATCCTGTTTGAAGGTTTCCATCAGGGTAAGTATCGGATCGCCAGCGTAGGCATCAACTTTCTGAAACACGGTGAATCTCCATAATAATAGGTAAAGAGGCACAGCTGCGCAGGTCAAACGGCATAACGGCCGGGCCGATGGTTTAACGCAATGATCAGGTTCAGGATCAGCGCGCCGACGACCGACGCCGCCAGCATCGGCGCAGAGACCACAAACAGCGAGGCCAGCACCACCCCGCTGTCTACCGCCATTTGCAATTTACCGGCGCGGATGCCGAAGCGATCCTGTAGCCAAAGCGCCAGGATATTGATGCCGCCCAGGCTGGCCTTATGACGAAACAACACTATAAACCCAACACCCATCATCACGTTACCGAACAATGTCGCATAAAACGGATTCAACGCGTCGAAATGCATAAACAGCGGATGCAGGCGGGTAAAGATCGACACCAGCGCCACCGCGCAAAAGGTTTTGATCGTAAAAGCCCAGCCCATACGCTTTACCGCCAGCCAGTAGAACGGCAGGTTGATGATGAAAAACAGCAGGCCGAAAGAGCATGAGGTCAGGTAGCTGAGCAGAAAGGCGATGCCGGCAGTGCTGCCGGTCAGCGCGCCAGCCTGTTTCAACATAACGACGCCAAACGAAACCATCAGCGTGCCAAACAGCAGCGCCAGCGTATCTTCCAGCAGAGAGTGAGGGACACGGGCAGGTTGTACAATGTTATCCATGGACCTGATGACCAGAGTAAAAAGATAACCGACAGCAAGAAGCGCACCATAAACGCAGCGGCCCGGCGACTTTATCTGGCGAGCGGGATAACCAATTGAAAATTAAAAGATCTTTTTTTGCATGTCTCGCGCAAAATATTGCCGCTACATGCATTCAGCGTGCATCGATGGATTTTACAATGCACAGTTCAACGTAAATGCGCCCGTAACGCACCATATTGGTGCATCATGCACTTTTAACGTGCAGAGACGGGGCGATCATCAGGCCGTTCTCTTTTAATCTTTCCAGCACCACGGATGTTTTCACATGCGCCACGCTGCGATGCCCTGCCACCATTTCGCTGATCAACGCGCTCAATTCCGCCAGGCTCGCAACCGCTACCTTCAACAGATAGTCGGCGTCGCCGGTAGTTTTCCAGGCGTCGACGATCGCGCTCTGCTCCGCCACCATGCGATGAAAGCTGGTGACATAGTCGCTGGTGTGATTAAGCAGACGCACCTCAATCAGGCCGATCATGCCCAACCCGACCGCATCCGGGGAGACACGGGCGTGATAGCCAAGAATAAGGTTAGCCTGTTCAAGGCTGATGCGACGGCGGGAACACTGCGAGGCGGACAGGCCCACCAAATCGCTGAGCTCCTGGTTGGTTAGCCGACCATTGCTTTGCAGCAGGGTCAAAATTTTCAGATCGTAATCGTCGATGTGTGTCATGGCATTTTGCCGCTCTCTGCGCCGAAATCGTTACAGATATGCGCAGGAGCGGCAAATGTCCAACACAATTTTATGATGATACGGACGCGATGCACAAAACGTGCATGCTATTCGTCGTCGTATTGCGGCCCGGCATAGTTGTCGAAACGCGACCATTGTCCGTTGAAGGTGAGGCGTACGGTGCCGATCGGGCCGTTACGCTGCTTACCGATAATGATCTCGGCGATCCCTTTCAGATCGCTGTTTTCGTGATAAACCTCGTCACGGTAGATAAACATGATCAGGTCGGCGTCCTGCTCGATCGAGCCGGATTCACGCAGATCGGAGTTGACCGGACGTTTATCGGCGCGCTGCTCCAGCGAGCGGTTAAGCTGCGACAGCGCCACCACCGGCACGTTCAGCTCTTTCGCCAGCGCCTTCAGCGAGCGGGAGATCTCGGCAATCTCCAGCGTACGGTTGTCGGAAAGCGACGGTACGCGCATTAGCTGCAGGTAGTCGATCATGATCATGCTCAGGCCGTCGTTTTCACGGAACACGCGACGCGCGCGCGAGCGCACCTCGGTCGGCGTCAGGCCGGAGGAATCATCGATATAGATGTTCTTTTTCTCCAGCAGAATGCCCATGGTGCCGGAGATGCGCGCCCAGTCCTCATCATCCAGCTGGCCGGTACGGATACGCGTCTGGTCCACGCGCGACAGCGACGCCAGCATACGCATCATGATCTGTTCGCTGGGCATCTCCAGACTGAAGATCAGCACCGGTTTATCCTGTAACATCGCGGCGTTTTCGCACAGGTTCATGGCGAAGGTGGTTTTACCCATCGAGGGTCGCGCGGCGACGATAATCAAGTCGGAGCGCTGCAAACCTGCGGTTTTCTTGTTGAGATCCTGATAGCCGGTATCGACGCCGGTTACGCCGTCGTGCGGCGTCTGATAGAGCGATTCGATGCGCGAAACGGTCGCTTCCAGGATCTGCTCGATATTCTTCGGGCCTTCATCTTTATTGGCGCGCTGTTCGGCGATTTTAAAAACGTTCGACTCCGCGAAGTCGAGCAGATCTTCACTGCTGCGCCCCTGCGGATCGTAGCCGGCGTCGGCGATCTGGTTAGCGACCGCGATCATTTCACGCACGACCGCGCGTTCGCGCACGATATCGGCGTAGGCGTTGATGTTTGCCGCGCTGGGGGTGTTTTTCGACAGCTCGGCCAGGTAAGCGAAGCCGCCGACCATATCCAGCTCGCCGCGCTGCTCCAACGAATCCGAAAGGGTAATCAGGTCGATAGGCTGGCTGGCTTCCAGCAGCCGCTGCATTTCACTGAATATCAGACGATGAGGGCGGCTGTAAAAGTCTTCGGCCACTACGCGCTCTGAGACGTTGTCCCAACGCTCGTTGTCCAGCATCAACCCGCCCAGCACCGACTGCTCCGCTTCCAGCGAATGGGGCGGCAATTTCAGCCCTTCTACCTGGCGATCGCGAACCTCGTTGGATTTGTTGGTGGGTTTATTTCCTGCCATAGTGAATGCAATACCGAATGTGTGAGTGACGCGCAAGTATACCTGTTTTTTACCGCTTTTACGCCCGTCCGGCGCGAATTACGGCTGCCGGAAACCATGAGGAGCAAACATGGCAAAACGTATTCAGATAGCCCGCCACGGCGGCCCGGAAGAGCTGCAATGGGTTGACTTCGATCCCGCCGAACCGGGGGAATATGAAGTGCAGGTGGAGAACAAAGCCATCGGCATAAATTACATCGATACCTACGTGCGCAGCGGCCTGTATCCGGCCCCGTCGCTGCCTTCCGGCATCGGTACCGAGGCGGCGGGCGTGGTGCTGAAGATCGGTAGCGGCGTCACCGCCATTAAGCCTGGCGATCGGGTGGTTTACGCGCAGGCGCCACTGGGGGCCTACAGCGAAATTCACAATGTACATCAGGATAAAATCGCGCTACTGCCGGACGCCATTTCCTTCGAGCAGGCGGCGGCGGCGTTTTTAAAAGGGCTGACAGTGCATTACCTGCTGCGTCAGACCTATGAAGTGCAGCCTGACGAAACCTTTCTGTTTCACGCAGCGGCGGGCGGCGTCGGGCTGATCGCCTGTCAATGGGCGAAAGCGCTGGGCGCGCACCTGATCGGCACCGTCGGCTCGGCAGAAAAAGCGCAGCTGGCGAAAGATCACGGCGCCTGGGCGACCATAAACTATCAGGAAGAGGATATCGTCCAGCGCGTCAGCGAGCTGACCGACGGTAAGAAAGTGCGCGTGGTGTATGACTCGGTGGGCAAAGCGACGTGGGAAGCCTCGCTTGACTGCTTACAGCGACGCGGCCTGATGGTGAGCTTCGGCAATGCCTCCGGTCCGGTGACCGGCGTGAATCTGGCGATCCTGAATCAGAAAGGCTCGCTTTATCTGACGCGCCCTTCCCTTAATGGCTATATCACCACGCGTGACGAGCTTCAGCGCGCCGGTAACGATCTCTTTTCGATGATCGCCAGCGGTGCGATCAAGGTCAACGTGCCAGAAAATCAGCGTTTCCCGTTGCGCGACGCGCAGCAAGCCCATATCACGCTGGAAAGCCGGTCGACGCGCGGTTCCAGCCTGCTGATTCCGTAACGGTTCAGGCAAAAAAATGGGGCCTCCCGTAGGAAGCCCCTTTTCTTTTTTATCATTCGCGCTGTTGTAGAGTACAGCGGCGATGGATTGTTTCGACTCAACGGAAAACAGTCTCGCAGAATTCATAAGTAAAAAATATGTTTAATTGCGAAAAAACGCTAAGCAAAATATCACTCTGTGATCCAGCCCGCATCCTGACCGCTATTTTCCGTTCAACTCTTTGATAGCTAACTATCAATTTTCAACGCGATGGGTGTTTTGACGCGCGGAGGACATAAAAAAACCTGCACGTCGCCGCACAGGTTTTAACATATTTAAAACACATCAGGCAGTCACGGTCATCTTGTCGGCGACCAGCGACAGCGCTTTTTCCACCACTTCAATGCCAGCGCCCGGCTTGTGCGCGTTCTCGCTCAGATGGCGGCGCCACTGACGCGCGCCTGGGATGCCCTGGAACAGGCCCAGCATGTGTCGGGTAATGTGGCCCAGGTACGTGCCCTGCGCCAGCTCGCGTTCAATATAGGGATACATAGCACGCACGACGGCCACTGCATCGGCGTCCGGCGCGCCGCTGCCAAACAGCGTGCGATCGACCTGCGCCAGCAGACCGGGATTTTGATAGGCTTCGCGTCCCATCATCACACCGTCGAGATAGTGCAGATGGGTTTGCACCTCTTCCAGCGACTTCACGCCGCCGTTCAGCGCCAGCGTCAGCTGCGGGAAATCACGCTTCAGCTGATAAACGCGCGGATAGTCCAGCGGCGGGATCTCGCGGTTTTCCTTCGGGCTCAGGCCGGAGAGCCAGGCCTTGCGCGCGTGAATAATAAAGGTATCGCAGCCGCCCTGCTGCGCCACGGTGCCGATAAAATCGCAGAGAAATTCATAGCTGTCCTGCTCGTCGATGCCAATGCGGGTTTTCACCGTGACCGGAATCGAGACGACGTCACGCATCGCTTTAATGCAGTCCGCCACCAACGCCGCCTCGCCCATCAGGCAAGCGCCGAAGCGGCCGTTCTGCACGCGATCGGATGGACAACCGACGTTGAGGTTGATCTCATCATAGCCGCGCGCCTGCGCCAACTGTGCGCACTGCGCCAGCGCCGCCGGATCGCTGCCGCCCAGTTGCAGGGCGACCGGATGCTCTTCTTCGCTGTAGGCGAGATAGTCGCCTTTGCCGTGAATAATCGCGCCGGTGGTCACCATTTCGGTGTAAAGCAGCGTGTTTCGCGTCAGCTGGCGGTGGAAATAACGACAGTGCCGATCGGTCCAGTCGAGCATGGGCGCGATGGAAAAGCGTTGAGAAGGATATACCGCTTGCTCAGCAGCGACCGCCTGCGTGGATGACGCGTTCTGGGAATGTTGGCTTTGATGCATTTCTGTACTTTTAAATGTGTTTTGCTTTTTCGGCGCCGACCACAGAGCGGAATAGCGCGTCTCTGCCGGGATGAATAAAATCTGGCCTACTATAACACACAAAAACGTCAACGCGCCGACGTGACTTTACGCCAGCCGTTGCCGAAACAGAGAGCCAACGCTATTGGTTGCCAGGCGCTGATCCCGCAGAGACGTACGTCCCGTTACAGGCACGGTTAATCCTGCCGTAGTGTCGGTCGATTTGAGTCTGCAACGGCTACGTGGTCGGAATCCTGACCAATGAATGAGGGCTGTAATCTGTCAACGCTTTAACTTTCTGATTGCTATTTTAAACAGCCAGTAAAGAGCTGTCGCGTAAACGCTGACAACGGCAATTATCGAAATGAACGTAACCGGATCTGCATCTGGTTCGTATATATCCTCCTGATAACGGCTAAAAATCTGGTAGAGATAGTCAATTATCCAGGTCGACGGACGATGGAGCGGCATATCGTAGCGAGATAAGGCAAACGCCAGAATAAAGCACAGCACGAAGCCGCCAGCCTTTTTAACGAAATTTGCAATTCGCAAAATCGTGATCTCCTTGTACGTCTCTATAACCGAACGCCATCAGCCCAGTGCGTGAGCCTTGAACGAGCATCTTTTTTGTTTTTAATAACGCATTTCTGACAACGTAAAAATCAGGGCGATTAACGAAAGTTATGCATCCTTCGCTTACCCCGGAACCATCGGGCCGCAACGGATGCAGGCGAAAGCCGCCACGCGAGATGCCATTTACGAAAATATGGTCGTCCATTGTCTGGGCATTAAAGAGCGCAAACCATTCATAATGATTCGAACTGAACCACAGGTCACCGGCCGCCGCCCTGGCTCGGTTCTTTAAGCTTCCTTCATGCCGTGGCACAATCCAGTAACGGCCCACTGGGATTGCGCTGTTTTTCAAAAACGCGCAGTCAGGATCGTTGGTGTAGGGTTTTTGGCCGCTGAATACCGGGAACGTCCCTACGCCGTAAACGTGTAGCTTTGCTTCCCCGCCGCCCTTTGTCAGATCGTTATACGTCATCCTCATGATTTGCATAAAAACAATCCCTGTTGTTTGTTATTTAGACTGATGCCAGTACGACTGAGTAAAAAATAAACTGCACGCCTTTTCAATCACTTCAGCTTAATCTTTCCGTAAACCCGGCGTTACTTAACATAATGGATCCTACGCGCACAGATGAAACGGCACTCGCCGCGCGTCGGCTGCAAACGGCGTATTTTTAGCCGTTTAATTATCGGAATATGGATAAACGGAGCGAATAAAACGTGCATAAAACCGGCCCGAAAATACATAGCCTGTTCTTGATGTGAAAGCCGTGCAAAGCTATCAGCAATGTCCAGCCTAAATAGTCGAACATGCTGTGCGGGCAACTCTGCATCATTAGTGAGGCTAAGATTTTGAAATGCCCGATCCGTTTGGGCCGGGATATGTAAATCGTGGCAGGAAAACCGCGCCGGACGCCGGGCAGCCTTAAAGTGGTGTTTGCCTGAAAGCCGCGCCGTTTCCGGCGCAGCCTGCATTATCAGAAGGAGAAGCCCAGCTGCGCCATGGCGCCCCAGGTATTGTCTTCGCCCACCGAGCCCGCAAGGTCGAGGTGAACGCGGTTGTTGAAAGGCGATACGCCAAAGCCGGCGCTCACAACATTTTTGTCGTTGGATTTCATATCGGCATGATAGCCGCCGCGCAGCTGTAACCAGTCCAGCACGCGATATTCCACGCCTACGCCCGCATACTGGCTGTCATCCTGCGATTTAAAACGCTTGGTCGGCGTCGCGTCCACATCAAGACTGGCGGTCAGCACCTCGTTATGCCAGGCGGCGCCGGCGGTCACCAGCGGGCGGATCTGCCAGGTATCCTGATAGCCATTCACACGCTTCGTATCGATATCACGCGGGATCAGGTTCTGCGCGCTGAGGCCAAAGATCCAGTTCGCGCCCACGTCGGTTGACAGGCCGGCGTCGAGGTTAAAGCCGGTATTGCTGGTGCGATATTCGCTGTCAGTCACCCGATCTTTATCGAAGTTATAAACCGAAGCGCGGTAATTATAGAGGCGAGTCTGCTGCAGCTTAGGCGTCACGCCCACGGAAACCGCCTGTTCGCCGATGTTAAACTCATGGGCGACCGCAATGCCGTAGTCGGCGACGATAGCCGCCACGCCGGTAGCGCTGGAACGCAGTTGAGACGGATCGGCTAACGTCGGAAATCCGCCGTTAGCGACGGTATCGAGCAGGTCGATATCGCTTTGCGCCACGTCGGCTTGCAGATGGGCGGAGCCATAAGCTTTGGCGACAAAAGCGAACGGCAGCGTCTCATTCGGCACCGCCACTACAATAGCCGCGCCGGCGGAGCCGTCCGCCTTGTTGCCGCGCAGATCGCGCAGCTGGTTGGCCAGGTCGCCGGAAGCGGAGCGAATGGCAGAAGGATTCGTCAGAAAATCGATGGGCGTAAAATTCCTGAATACGTCCCGATAATGATTCACCGTATCGGTTACGTCATCGATCTTATCAACCATTTTATCTTTATCGCTGATCTGCACGCCGACAGAAGGCAGAATAACGCTGACGCGATCTTCCGCCCGGCCTTTCGTCAGCAGCGCCGGGTTTGATAATGGCGCAGTGGTATAGTTCGATGAAGCGACCCCGGTACCGCCCATCGCATCATTGCGCGCGTCAAAATAGCTGCCGGCTGCCTGTGATGAAAAAGAGGTAAATAAAATTGCGGTTAAGGCTGTTGCAGAAGAAAGCTTGAAAGATTGAACGGTTTTCATTGCCATTATCAGACGCCACCAAAAATAAGCTGAAAGTATGTAGAAAATCACTGGGCGCATGATGACCAGTAATTGCCCATTTTATTGCCCTGAACTCAAGGCGTTTTCCCCGGCTTATCAGTGAATTGCTGCTTTTATAAGCAGTGAGTGGCTTATCTGTTGCATTCGCTGCGGCTCTGTTTTTCCCTATGTCGCTTAAGCCTGAGTGAACATTAGCTGGATATTAATTCTCCTGCAAACTGGAAATTAACAATTAAGAATGGATCTGTCTCTTTTCCGCGTTGGACGCTGCGTATTATCGGCGGGTTCAGGCATGCCGCCAGGAGATATAATTCGGAAACTTTCGGGAATTCAGGCGCGAAATAGCGCTTTTCTGAGGACTTCAGGAAGGAGTCGGCGTTTTTTATCCAACGTGATAAGATAACATCTCAATCGCCCGGAGAAAAATTATGAGCGTTTCACCTTCAAAACAGATTCTGTCGCAGGCTGAAAAAATCTGTCAGCAACGCAACGTGCGCCTGACGCCGCAGCGTCTGGAGGTGCTGCGTTTGATGAGCGAGCAGAACGGCGCAATTAGCGCCTACGATCTGCTTGACCTGCTGCGCGCCTCTGAACCGCAGGCCAAGCCGCCTACCGTTTATCGCGCGCTGGATTTCCTGCTGGAGCAGGGGTTTATCCATCGCGTTGAGTCAAACAACAGCTATGTGGTGTGTCATCATTTCGAGGAACCGCAACATACTTCAGCGATGCTGATTTGCGATCGCTGCGGCGCGGTGAATGAACAGCATGCTCAGGGCGTGGAATCGATTCTGGAGTCGCTGGCGCAGCAGAGCGGCTTTGCGCTGCGTAATAGCGTGATTGAAGCGCACGGCTTGTGCAACGGATGTAAAGATGTCGAAAGTTGCCAGCATCCTGAAAGCTGTAATCATGACCATACGCTGATAAGCAAAAAGCGCGGGCGTTAAAAAACAGCCGAAGCGGTGCCAGTAATGGCTGCGTTAGGGGGAAGGCGACAGGTTTGTCGCTAAAGCCGGTCTGAAGGGTAGTAAGCGCTAAAATAACCTCATCATGCCAAACATAACCAGAAAACGGGGCAGCAAGAAAAGAGCGTGACCGCGTTAAAAAAGATAAAAAAACAGAGGGGAGCGGCACATTCCTTGTGCCAGGGGCAGGAGCATCTTCCTGAAGGGCTTTAAACTTACCAGCGATGGTCGCGGTTTTGTGTCTCCCAATCGCTCACTTCTTTTTCCGCTTCGTCTTTTGCATAGCCGTAGCGTTCCTGAATTTTACCAACAAGCTGATCGCGTTTACCTTCGATAACGGTCATGTCGTCATCGGTCAGCTTGCCCCATTTTTCCTTCATCTTACCTTTAAACTGTTTCCAGTTACCGCCGGCTTCGTCTCTGTTCATCGTTATTTCCTCTACCTTAGGTGTTAACAGCTTGCAGACTGTCAGCGCTGTATGTTCAGTGAAAACAGTCGCTGATTCCTTGTTTGTCACCCTTTAATGATAGCTGAATACGGCGTTTCTGCTCGTAATCTCAGTCAGATGAACTGAAAACACGCCGAAAAACCTGTCGATTACCCTTAAAAACGAGTTAATTCAGGTAATAAGCGCAGCCGCATATAAATGTGTCAAATCGTGAACCAGTCGCCGCGCCGCTGGTGTTGACGCCAGATCCAGCCGAGCGTCAGGCCGCGCAGCATAAGAAAAACCGTTACTGCCAGCCACAGGCCATGGTTGCCTAAATAAGGCAGCGTCGCCAGCGCTAAGGCAAAACCCAGCGCGGCCAGCGCCATGCTGTTGCGCATTTCGCGCCCGCGCGTTGCGCCGATAAACATGCCGTCCAGCAGATAGCACCAGACGCCGACCAGCGGCAGAAGCATTTGCCAGGGAAGGTAGCGATCCGCCTGCGCCTGCAACGTTGGCAGCGAGGTCAACAGCGCCACCAGCTCTTTACCCCAAAGCGCGTAGGCACAGGCGAACAGCAGCGCCACCAGGCCCGCCTGCCGACAGGCCGCCAGCCAGACCCGCCGCAGCTTATCGGCATCTCTGGCGCCGAAGGCTTCCCCGGAGACCGCTTCCACCGCATAGGCGAAGCCATCCAGCGCGTAGGCGGTGAAGGTCAGAAACATCAGCAGCACGGCGTTAACCGCGACGATATCGCTGCCCATGCGCGCGCCCAGCACGGTTACCGAAGCAAAACAGAGCTGCAGCAGCAGCGAGCGCAGCATAATGTCGCGGTTAAGGCGCAGCAGGCGTCGCATATCGCCGCGCAGCCCCTGCTTCAGCTGTAAGAAGGTAATTTGCCGCAGGCGCAGCAGGTGCCACACCATGCCCAGCCCGACCGCCAGCGTCACGTATTCCGCAATCGCGGTTGCCGCAGCGGCGCCCGCTACGCCCCAGCCAAGGCCGATAACAAACCACAGGTCGAGCAGGATATTTACCAGGTTGCCGACCACCAGCAAAATCACCGGCGCCCGCGCATACTGCACGCCCAGCAGCCAGCCCAAAATGACCAGATTCGCCAGCGTAGCGGGCGCGCTGAGCCAGCGCACATGGATAAAGCGCTTCGCCTGCTCCAGCACCGCCGGGCTGCCGCCAACGACGCGCGTCGCCAGCGCGCTAAGCGGATCGCGCAGCAGCACAAAAGCCAGCCCGACGACGACGGCGATCAGCAAGGGTTGAACCAGCGCGCGCGCCAGTCCCGATTTATCGCCAGCGCCGAACGCCTGGGCCGTCAGCCCGGTGGTGCTCATGCGTAAAAAGAGCAGCAGCATAAACAGGAAGCTGGTCGCCGTCGCGCCTACGGCGACGCCGCCCAGATAGACGGGGCTGTCGAGATGGCCGATCACGGCGGTATCAACCAGGCCCAGCAGAGGAACGGTAATATTGGAAAGGATCATCGGCAGCGCCAGCCGCCAGAGATTTTTATCGGTTGCAGAGAAGAGTTGCATGGCAATCCGCGAAAATAGTATGGCGACAGGCCACAGCGGTTATCGCCGGATAAATATGAATCAGGGGCTATTCAGTGGCGGCAGAGGAGCCGCCACATCAGTTTCAGAGCCAGTCGCCGTTGCGAATCACGCCGACGGCCAGGCCTTCGATAGTCAGGGTTTGCTGTTGCAGATCGACCACGATGGGCTGAAAATCACTGTTTTCCGGCAGCAGTTGCACCGTGTTACCCTGTTTTTTCAGGCGTTTAACCGTGACTTCATCATCAATACGCGCCACCACGACCTGGCCGTTACGCACATCCTGCGTTTTATGCACCGCCAGCAGATCGCCGTCGACGATGCCGATATCTTTCATCGACATGCCGCTGACGCGCAGCAGGAAATCAGCGTGAGGCTTAAACAGGTTAGGGTCGACCTGAAAACGGCTTTCAATATGCTCCTGCGCCAGCAGCGGCTCGCCAGCGGCGACGCGGCCAATCAACGGCAGGCCGTTTTCCTCTTCCGCCATCAGGCGGATGCCGCGCGAAGCGCCGGACACCATCTCAATAACGCCTTTACGCGCCAGTGCTTTCAGATGTTCTTCTGCGGCGTTTGGAGAGCGGAAGCCAAGACGGGAAGCGATTTCCGCACGCGTTGGCGGCATCCCCGTTTGGTTAATGTGATCGCGAATCAGGTCATAAACCTGCTGCTGTCGAGCCGTTAAGGTTTTCATCCCGCCCCCTGGTTGTTTATACAGTCGCTGTGAGTATATACAGGTATTGTCGGAATGGAAACCGAATGCAGTGTAAAAAACAACACTTTGTCGAATGCGGAAGCGCTATCGCAAATATGCCCACAGCAAGGTTGCCCAGACAAAGAGAGCCAGTATGATGCTGAGCAGAACCGCAGCGGAGCCCATATCTTTCGCCCGTCCCGCCAGCGGATGAAGTTCGCTGCCGATGCGATCGACCACCGCTTCGATAGCGCTGTTAAGGATCTCGACAATAATAATGAGGGCGACCGAACCGATCAGCAGCACGCGCGTTATCGCATCGACATCCAGCCAGCAGGCGACGACGACCGCCACCAGCGCCATCACCGCTTCCTGACGGAAAGCCGCTTCGTGCTGCCAGGCCGCGCGCAATCCTTTCCAGGAGTAGCCAGCCGCTTTAATGATGCGCGTCAAGCCCGTTACGTTATTTGCCATGTTCGGGGAACCCTTTGCGATGTTTAACGTCAATGTCAGGGTGCCGCACTAATTGCAACACCACAGATCTTCAATGCGCTTTCTGGTATGCTTGCCGCGCTTTGCTAACAAGAGGCTTCATGTTGTCTATGTCAGGTTGGCGTAAACTTTATTATAAGTTATTGAATTTACCACTTACATTTTTAGTCAAAAGTAAGGCGATTCCGGGCGATCCGGTCGCGGAACTGGGCCTCGACACGTCGCGCCCCATTATGTATGTATTGCCTTACGATTCAAAGGCCGATCTTCTGGCGTTGCGCACCCAGTGCCGCCTGCACGATCTGCCCGATCCGCTGGAGCCGCTGGAGATCGACGGCGCCCTGCTGCCGCGTCATGTGTTTATCCATGACGGGCCGCGCGTTTTCCCCTACTTCGTGCCTAATCAGGAGTCGGTGAAGCTGTTTCACGACTACCTCGACCTGCACCGCAACAATCCCGATCTGGATGTGCAGATGGTGCCGGTATCCGTGATGTTCGGCCGTGCGCCGGGACGCGAAGTGCAGGGCGAACAAACGCCGCATCTGCGCGAGCTCAACGGAGTGCAGAAGTTTTTTGCCGTCTTCTGGCTGGGACGCGACAGCTTTGTTCGCTTCTCGCCAATGGTATCGCTGCGCCGCATGGCCACCGAACACGGCACCGATAAAACCATCGCGCAAAAGCTCGCGCGCGTGGCGCGCATCCATTTCGCCCGTCAGCGCCTGGCCGCAGTCGGCCCGCGTCTGCCGGTGCGTCACGATCTGTTTAATAAGCTGTTGCAGTCGCAGGCTATCGCCAAGGCGGTAGAAGACGAAGCGCGCAGCAAGAAGATTTCGCAAGAAAAAGCGCAGCAGAACGCCATTGAGCTGATGGAAGAGATTGCGGCCGACTTCTCGTATGAGATGATCCGCCTGACCGACCGCGTTATCGGCTGGACCTGGAGCAAAATTTATCAGGGCATCAACGTCAGCGGCGGCGAACGCATTCGTCAGCTGGCGCTGGACGGGCACGGGCTGGTTTACGTTCCCTGCCACCGCAGCCATATGGACTATCTGCTGCTTTCTTACGTGCTTTATCATCAGGGGCTGGTGCCGCCGCATATCGCCGCAGGCATCAACCTTAACTTCTGGCCCGCTGGCCCGATCTTCCGCCGTCTCGGCGCGTTCTTTATTCGCCGCACCTTCAAGGGCAATAAGCTCTACTCCACCGTGTTCCGCGAATATCTGGGCGAGCTGTTCAGCCGCGGCTATTCAGTGGAGTATTTCGTCGAAGGCGGACGTTCGCGCACTGGCCGACTGCTCGATCCGAAAACCGGCACGCTGTCGATGACCCTCCAGGCGATGCTGCGCGGCGGCAACCGCCCGATTACCGTGGTGCCGGTCTATATCGGCTATGAGCACGTAATGGAAGTGGGCACTTACGCCAAAGAGCTGCGCGGCGCGGCGAAAGAGAAAGAAGGCTTTATGCAGATGCTGCGCGGCCTGAGCAAGCTGCGCAATCTGGGTCAGGGCTACGTGAACTTCGGCGAACCGCTGCCGCTGGTGAACTACCTCAACCGTCATGTGCCGGAGTGGCGCGACTCGATCGATCCGATTGTGGCGCAGCGTCCGCAGTGGCTGACGCCGGCGGTCAACGATATTGCGCAGCAGATTATGGTGCGCATCAATAACGCCGGCGCCGCCAACGCAATGAACCTCTGCGTGACCGCCCTGCTCGCCTCGCGTCAACGCTCGTTAACGCGAGAGCAGCTGCTGGAGCAGCTGGAATGCTATCTCGAACTGCTGCGCAATGTGCCCTATTCCGCAGATGCGACCGTGCCGGACATGACGCCGGAAGCGCTGCTGGAACACGCGCTGAACATGAACAAGTTCGAGACGGAAAAGGACAATATCGGCGATATCATCATCCTGCCGCGCGAGCAGGCGGTGCTGATGACCTATTACCGCAATAACGTTCATCACATGCTGGTGATGCCGTCGCTGATCGCCGCTATCGTGCAACAGCATCAGGCAATCTCGGCGGATGAGCTGCTGCGTCAGGTTACGGTGATCTATCCGCTGTTGAAGAGCGAGCTGTTCCTGCGCTGGGATAAAGCGGAGCTACCGCACCTGCTCCAGGCGCTGACGGCGGAGCTGGCGCGCCAGCAGCTGATCGTGATTGAAGGCGATATGATGCGCCTGAACGCGGGCCGTTTCCGCACGCTGCAACTACTGGCGGCAGGCATGCGCGAAACGCTGCAACGCTATGCGATCACCTTCTCTATCCTCAGCGCCAATCCGGCAATCAACCGCGGTTCGCTTGAAAAAGAGAGCCGCACGCTGGCGCAGCGCCTGTCAGTACTGCACGGCATCAACGCGCCGGAATTTTTCGATAAGGCGGTGTTCTCCACCCTGGTGCTGACGCTACGTGACGAAGGCTATATCAGCGACACGGGCGACGCCGCACTGGCGCAGACGCAGAACACGTCGCGCCTGCTGTCGGAGTTGATTACCAGCGACGTGCGTCAAACCATTGAAAACGCCGTAGCCCACAGCGGGCTGGCGACGCAGGTGTAAAAAAGACGCAAGCATAAAGAAAACGGGCGCCTCAGGCGCCCGTTTTTTTATCATCCAAAGATTATCGTGCGGCCGTCACCACTGACTGAACGGCAGCATATTCAGCGCAATGCCGATAAAAATCACCAGTCCGACATAGTTGTTATTCAGGAACGCCTGGAAACAGCGTTCGCGCTGCCGTTCGGCGATCAACTTCTGCTGATGCACAAAGAGCGCGCCGGCGATCAGCAGCGACCAGTAAAATGCGCCGTCCAGCCCCATACGCAGCCCCACCAGCGACAGCAGCAGCAGCGTAGAGAGCTGCAGCAGCCCGATAATCAGCTTATCAAAGCGGCCAAACAGGATCGCCGTCGACTTCACGCCGATTTTTAAATCGTCGTCGCGGTCAACCATGGCGTACTGGGTATCGTAGGCCACCGTCCAGCAAATGTTGGCGAAAAACAGCAGCCAGGCATTCAGCGGCACGCTGTCGCTGACCGCCGCCCAGCCCATTGGGATCGCCCAGCCGAAGGCCGCGCCCAGCACCACCTGCGGCAGATGGGTATAGCGCTTCATAAAGGGATAAACCCAGGCGAGCGCCAGTCCGGCGAACGACAGCCAGATGGTCAGCGCGTTCATGGTCAGCACCAGTCCAAACGACACCAGCGCCAGCACCACAAACAGCACCTTCGCCTCTTTTTCGCTGACCGCGCCGCTGGCGAGCGGGCGCATTTGAGTGCGTTTGACATGCCCGTCGATTTTTCGATCGGCGAAATCATTTACCACGCAGCCCGCCGCACGCATAAAAAAGACGCCCAGCACAAACACCAGCAACACCTGCAGCGGCGGCACCGCCTCGCCCGCCAACCATAATGCCCATAGCGTCGGCCAGAGCAGCAGCAGCGAGCCAATCGGTTTATCGATACGCATCAGGCGGCTCCAGGCCTGCAGCTTCGTCAGCGTCAGCCCTTTTTCTATATTACTCACGTGATTCTCCTGAGAGGCTTTGATAAAGCGGCGCAGCGGGTAAAAACAGTTCAGTCAACAATAGCGGCTTGCCCGATAAACGCAGGCGCGAGCGGCGTCCCCACTGTCCTGCGGCGATGCCGGGATCGATAAAGTCCCGCGTCAGGGTAGAGGAAGAAAAGAGATAGCGGCCCAACGGACGCGTGCCGAGCTGGCTCAACACCGATTCCGGCCCGTTTAGCGTCGATTCCGGCACCACCGTGCGGCCAGCCAGCCAGGGCACGCCGTCGCCGGAAAGAATAATCTCGCGCAGCCAGTAGCGCGGCTCCTGCGGCAGAAACGGCAGCTCCCCGGCAATCTCGTCTGCGGTGACGAAGCCTTCATTCAGGGGTTCAACGGTAACGTGCCGACAGTGACGTTCAAAGCGCTTCGTCATCGAATCCTCTTCCATCAGCCAGTCCAGCACGGCGGCGGAAAGCAGCGGTGACGAAGCGGGAAGCCATTCGATTGCGCGCAACAGGGAAAGCGCGTGATTCGACATACGGCATCTCCGGTAAAAAAACAGGTGCCATAGTGTAGCGCAGAGCCTCGCGCAGAACACGCGACGCAGTGGAAAAACCCGACGTTTAGCCAGCGAAAAAGGGTGCGCCTGTGGCGCACCAATCGTCCAGCAAGATCAGCACTATGGGGATGTTATCCCTTGCCTTTCACACTGCTGATAAAGGTCGCGCGGGCCGATGAAGAACCCAGGCGTTCCGCCTCGTTCATCAGCTTCAACGCTTTGTCGATATCGCCCGCTTTTACCGCCCTGCGGATGCCGTCGTTAAAATATTTTTCCGTGTCGTTCAGCATCGGCTCCGCTTTTGCCGCCGGTGTCGGCGCAGGGGCTGCGACCGGCGCCGGCGCGTTGTTAGCAGGCTGGCTCGTCGCCGCCGCGCTGCTGCCAACCACCACCGGTTTGGCGTTGTCGGATCCGAACAGCTTGCCGATCATGATATTGCCGCTGTTCTGCTCGCTCTTCACTTTCAGCGACAGGGTGCCGGTATTCACATGCTGCACCACCGGGTCCGGTACATCGGGAATGGCGTTGCTCGCCCCTTCCGCGTAAAGCTTGGCCGGATTGATCATGGTGGAAGTTTGCGCCAGGTCGCGCGTGGTGGTGTAGATCAGCAGGTAGATCTGTTTTTGTCCCAGCACCGGCGTCAGCTTCATCGTGCCTTCCAGACGGTTGGTGGCGACGATGCCGGGTTTCTGGTAGGTAAAATAGCTGCTGGGGAAAAAGGCGGCGGGCTGTAGCTGGCTGTCCAGCACCAGCACGTTCGGCGCGTAAACTTTGCGATCTTTCATCAGGCTGGCGAGCGTGACTTCCAGCGAACCCTGATCGGCGGGCAAGGCGATAGCGGCGACCGGGCCGCTGATATTGCCTTCGTTAAGGGCGACCGAACCGGCGTTCAGGACGATATCCTGGCTGACCGGCGGCGTCATCGGCAGCCAGGAAAGGCGCTGCAGCTTATCGGGCGACACGGACGGCGCCGTCGCCACGTTTTGCGGGTTGATGCTGGTGCTGGCGGCGAAGCCAGGCAGCACGGTGAAGCTCAGGGCCGGAAACAGGCAGAGCGCGAGCAGATGTTTTTTCATTTTTTTATCCTCAAGAGAAACCCGCCTCTCTCAGGCAATAGGGAGGCGGGCTAAGGCAGGACGCAGAGCCGACTACGCTCCTTTAACTTGTCTTATTACCACCAGGCTTCCATCTGAATGCCGAAAGAGAACTCATCGCTGTCGCCGCGGCTGAAGGTGTGCGCGGCGGTATCGCTATAGGCGACGCCTGCGGTGGTGCCCGGCAAATTGCCGACGTAGTTCTGATCGTTTTCCTGCGAAGAAGCGTAGCCCCATTTCTCATCCCACTTGGCGTAGGTAGCGAACACGCGGATGGCCGGACGCGACCAGATGCTGTCGCCCGCCTGCCACTGCTGGGCCAGGGTAACTTTATACTGGCTGTTGCGGTCGCCGGTGCGCTGCGATTTAACGTTGTCGTAGCCCGCTTCCAACAGGGTGCTCATGATCGGCGTCCATTTGTACATTGGGCGCACGCCCACGGTGTACCAGGTGGTGCCGTTGTTGTTGTCGCGATCCACATCCTGGTACATGCCGACATACATCAGGCTCCAGGTGTCGTTGAAGTCGATGGCGCCGTGGTCAATCACGCGAATCATCGAGCCGTTATTGTTCTCCGCAGTGCCCGGACGGCCGTTGCGGTTCTGCGTCATGGCGTCGGTGGCGTACTGCACGACAAACTTGTTCAGGCTGGTGCCGTAGAAGGTCTGGGTATGCTCCAGGGTCGCCATCCAGCCGTCGTTGGAGGCGTCTTCGTCATTCGGGCTGTAGCCGTCGGTGTCGTTGGCGCTACCGTAGTCAAAACCCAGCTCCAGCGCGCCGCCGGGGTTGACTTCCATGCCGCCGAGACGCACGTCAAAGATATCGTTGGCGCGATCTTTCGCCTGGCCGCGGGTATTGCCGGTCACGAAGGCTGAGGAGCCGCCAGCCTCGCTGCTGCGGGTAGCCGCCAGCGACAGCTTGCCGAAGCCGAGATCGATATCTTCGATACCGCCGCCAGGACCGGAGATATCCCAGTAGTAGAAGTCGATCATATGCACGTCGTGGCGTTTGTAGTAACGCTTACCGGCCCAGATATTGGCGCCCGGCAGCGCATCAAACAGGTTTTTACCCACTACGTTCATCTGACGCACGGCAGGCGAATCTTCTTCATAGTCATTCTGCTGCGATACGCTGTAGCCGATCATGCTGTCGACGTAGAAGCTTTTCTCGCCTTCTTTCCAGACTTCCTGACCCAGCTCGATTTCCGCATAGGTTTCGCATTCATTGCCGAGACGGTATTTGGAGTTGGCGCCGGTCGCCTGGAAACACTGTTGCTCGCCGCCGCTGCCGGTCCAGCCGATGCCGGAACGGGCGTAACCTTTAAAATCCACCGCGCTGGCGTGCGGTGCTACAACTGCGAGGGCCACTGCCACGGCCAGAGGGTACTTAGAGCGCGTTATCATCGCTGTTCTCCTGTTAACTTTCTGCTGTTGTTATGTGTGCTTCTACGCCGGGTTCGCTGTGTAACCGACGGCAGGCGCGTCCATCCTCACGGAACAGATGGCAGCGCTGTGGCGGCAGGCCGATGGCGTATTGGGCACCTTCTTCAACCAACACCACGTCGTTCTGGCGGTAAACCAGGTTCTGACGCAGCGCGGGGATTTGGATATGGATTTGCGTTTCGTGACCGAGCTGTTCGACGACCTGAACGGTGCCCTGCAGCGTGACGTCCGCCACTTCGCTGGGCAGCAGATGTTCCGGGCGAATGCCCAGCGACATATTGGCGCCGGGCTGCACGCCGGTGCTGTCGACCGGCAGCCAGACCTGCTGGCGATTAGGCAACTCAACCTGTACCTGATCGATGGCGATAGCGGTGACCTTGACCGGCAGGAAGTTCATCTTCGGCGAGCCGATAAAGCCGGCGACAAAGCGGTTCGCCGGATAGTGATAAAGCTCCAGCGGCTTGCCGACCTGCGCGATGCGGCCCCCTTCCAGCACCACGATTTTGTCCGCCAGCGTCATCGCTTCGACCTGATCGTGAGTGACGTAAATCATGGTGCGTTGCAGGCGCTTGTGCAGGCGGGAGATTTCAATGCGCATCTGTACGCGCAGCGCGGCGTCGAGGTTGGAGAGCGGCTCATCCAGCAGGAAAACCTGCGGCTCGGCCACCAGCGTGCGGCCGATCGCCACGCGCTGACGCTGGCCGCCGGAGAGCGCCTTCGGCTGCCGATCGAGCAGATGCGCCAGCTGCAACACCTCCGCCACCTGGGAAACACGTTGTTGAATTTCGCTTTTGCCGATGCCAGCCAGCTTAAGGCCGAACGACATATTGTCCGCTACCGTCAGGTGGGGATAGAGCGCATAGGACTGAAACACCATGCCGATGCCGCGTTCTGCGGGCGGCACCTCGTTCATGCGTTTGCCGCCGATGGTCAGCTCGCCGGAGGTAATATCTTCCAGGCCGGCAATCATGCGCAGCAGCGTCGATTTGCCGCAGCCTGACGGCCCGACAAATACCACGAACTCTCCTTCGGCAATGGTCAGGTTGATATCTTTCGATACCACCACATCGCCCCAGGATTTGGTGACTTCTTTCAGCACCACATTTGTCATTGGTTTCTCCCGTCTCGTCACGACTTCCTTTGAATGGCAGGGAGTGTGCGCGAAGGGCGCGGAGGAAAAATCCTCCACCATTCGCTTTTTTACGGGGGAGGAGGCAGGAGGATGAGTTTGATGCCCGCAGGGGGATCCGGCGGTCACGACAGGCTTTTTCGTGATCGAAACGGCAGGAAAATGGGGTGTTTTTTGTGTCCTGACACGCAGAAAGCGGCGAAAAAGCCACAGGGATCACACTTCTTACCGGCAGGGCGTAGCAACAGGGAGGATGAGTCAGCCGTCTCTTAGCAGCAGACTTCTGCCTAACGACAACCACTCACGTTTAGAGGTAAGGGAAATGTCAAAGTTCAAACTAAATAGCAAAACGCTGTTGTTATGCGCCCTGACTGCCGCGCTGCTGCCCGGCGCGGCACTGGCGAAAATCGAAGAAGGCAAGCTGGTCATCTGGATCAACGGCGACAAGGGTTATAACGGCCTGGCGGAAGTGGGCAAGAAGTTTGAGCAGGATACCGGGATTAAAGTCACTATCGAGCATCCCGATAAGCTGGAAGAGAAATATCCGCAGGTCGCAGCCACCGGCGACGGCCCGGATATTATCTTCTGGGCGCACGATCGCTTCGGCGGCTATGCGCAGTCCGGCCTGCTGGCGGAAGTGGCGCCGGATAAGGCATTACAGGACAAAATCTATCCCTTCACCTGGGACGCCGTGCGCTACAACGGCAAGCTGATCGGTTATCCGGTGGCGGTGGAATCGTTGTCGCTGATTTATAACAAAGATCTGCTGCCGAACCCGCCGAAAAGCTGGGAAGAAATTCCGGCGCTGGATAAGCAGCTACGCGCCAAAGGCAAGAGCGCCATTATGTTTAATCTTCAGGAGCCCTATTTCACCTGGCCTTTAATTGCGGCTGACGGCGGCTATGCGTTTAAGAAAGAGAACGGCAGCTATAACATCAAAGATGTTGGCGTAAATAACCAGGGTTCTCAGGAAGGCCTGAAATTTCTGATCGACCTGATTAAAAATAAACACCTGAATGCGGACACTGATTACGCTATTGCCGAAGCCGCCTTTAATAAAGGCGAAACCGCCATGACTATTAACGGTCCCTGGGCCTGGAATAATATCGAAAGCGCCAGGGTCAATTATGGCGTCACCCTGCTGCCGACCTTTAAAGGCAAACCCTCGAAGCCGTTCGTCGGCGTGCTGAGCGCCGGTATTAACGCCGCCAGCCCGAATAAAGAGCTGGCGAAAGAATTTATTGAAAACTATCTGCTGACCGATGACGGGCTGGCGAAAGTGAACGCTGACAAACCGCTGGGCGCGGTGGCGCTGAAATCGTACCAGGAGAAGCTGGCGAAGGATGAGAAGATTGCCGCCACCATGGAGAACTCGCAGAAAGGCGAGATCATGCCGAATGTGCCGCAGATGGCCGCCTTCTGGTACGCCGAACGCAGCGCGGTGCTGAACGCGATTAACGGGCGTCAGAGCGTGGAAGCGGCGCTGAAAGATGCGGAAAGCCGCCTGACCAAGTAAGGAATTACTAACGCACCAGTCCTGGCCACAAGCGTCAATGCCGTTTGCTGGCCGGGTTTTCGTCCCGTTTCCGAAGGCGGATGGCCGATCCGCCCTCTCTTTTCATCTGTCGCAGAAGGATCCTAAAATGGCAAAATCCGCATTGTGGTGGCAGCGTGACGCCCTGAAGTGGCTGGTTCTTGCCCTCTGTGTGTTAATAACCGGCTATCTGGTAGTATTGATGTATGCGCAGGGCGAATACCTGTTCGCTATCGTCACGCTGATCCTGCTGAGCAGCGGCCTGATTGTCTTTTTCCGCCGCCGCGCTCAGGCGTGGCGCTATGTCTGGCCGGGGCTGGCCGGTATGGTGCTGTTTGTGCTGTTCCCGCTGGCCTGCACCATCGCTATCGCTTTCACCAACTACAGCAGCACTAACCAGCTTACCTTTGAGCGTGCGCGTCAGGTACTGCTGGACCGCCAGTTCCAGGCCGGCGAAGGCTACGCGTTTTCACTCTGGTCGACGGCGGATAATCAGTGGCGCCTGCTGCTGAACGGCACGGATAACCAGCAGTTTATCTCGCCGCCCTTCTCCCTCGCAGCCAAAGGTGAGCAAACACTTACTCTTACTGAAACGCAGCAGCAGCCTGGCGGCGAGCGCGCCATGCTGCGCGTGATTACGCAAAATCGTCAGGCGCTTTCTCAACTGAAGGCGCGTCTGCCGGACGGCTCGCAGCTGAAGATGAGTTCGCTGCGCCAGTTCTCAGGCACTCAGCCGCGCTATCAGCTCGGCGAAGGCGATATTCTGACAGATAAGCAAACAGGCGAGGTTTGGTACCCTAACGACGAGACCGGCTTCTGGCAGATGAAGGACGCCAACCAGCAGTGGAGCAGCGAAAAGCTGAGTCCCGGCTATACGGTGGCCGTCGGCTGGAAAAACTTCCTGCGCGTGCTGACCGACCAGGGTATTCAGCAACCGTTTGTCGCGATTTTTATCTGGACGGTAGTATTCGCCGCGCTGACGGTGTTGCTGACCGTGGCGGTCGGCATGGTGCTGGCCTGCCTGATGCAGTGGGAGGCGCTGAAAGGCCGCGCGGTCTATCGGCTGCTGCTGATCCTGCCCTACGCCGTGCCCGCGTTTATCTCGATTCTGATCTTCAAAGGGCTGTTTAACCAAAGCTTCGGCGAAATCAACATCATGCTGGATAGCCTGTTCGGCATTAAGCCCGCCTGGTTCAGCGATCCGGTGATGGCGCGCACCATGCTGGTTATCGTCAATACCTGGCTTGGCTATCCCTACATGATGATTTTGTGCATGGGGCTGTTAAAGGCGATTCCAGACGATCTTTATGAAGCTTCGGCGCTGGACGGCGCGACGCCGCTACAAAATTTCTTCCGCATTACTCTGCCGCTGTTAATTAAGCCGCTAACGCCGCTGATGATCGCCAGCTTCGCGTTTAACTTCAACAACTTCGTGCTGATCCTGCTGTTGACCGACGGCGGACCAGACCGGCTGGGCACCACCACGCCGGCGGGCTATACCGATTTGCTGGTGAGCTATACCTGGCGCATCGCCTTTGAAGGCGGCGGTGGACAAGATTTCGGCCTGGCGGCCGCCATCGCCACGCTGATCTTCCTGCTGGTCGGCGCGCTGGCGCTGTTTAACCTGCGTTTCACCCGCATTAAAACTGAGTAAGGAGCGACCTATGGCGATGGTAAAACCGAAATCACAAAAGCTGCGCCTGGCGCTGACGCATCTGCTGCTGCTCGGCTTCCTGGTGATGATCATGTATCCGCTGCTGATGGTATTCGCTATCTCGCTGCGTCCCGGCAACTATGCGATCGGCAGCCTGCTGCCGGAGCATATCTCCTGGGACCACTGGAAGCTGGCGCTCGGCTTCTCCGTTACCCATGAAAACGGCAGCGTCACCCCGCCGCCGTTCCCGGTGCTGCTGTGGCTGTGGAACTCGGTAAAAGTGGCGGCGATCACCGCCGTTGGGATTGTTGCGCTTTCAACGACCTGTGCCTATGCTTTTGCCCGTATGCGTTTTCGCGGCAAGGCGACGCTGTTGAAAGGAATGCTTATCTTTCAGATGTTTCCAGCTGTGCTCTCGCTGGTGGCGCTTTATGCTCTGTTCGATCGTTTAGGGCAGTACATTCCTTTTATCGGCCTGAATACCCATGCCGGATTGATCTTCGCCTACCTGGGCGGCATCGCGCTGCATGTCTGGACGATTAAAGGCTATTTCGAAACCATTGACGGTTCGCTGGAAGAAGCAGCGGCGCTGGACGGCGCGACGCCATGGCAGGCTTTCCGCCTGATTCTGTTGCCGCTCTCCGTACCGATTCTCGCCGTGGTGTTTATTTTGTCCTTTATCGCTGCCGTAACGGAAGTGCCCGTCGCTTCGCTGCTGCTGCGCGACGTCAACAGCTATACGCTGGCGGTAGGGATGCAACAGTATTTGAATCCGCAGAACTATCTGTGGGGCGATTTTGCCGCCGCGGCGGTGCTGTCGGCGCTGCCGATTACGCTGGTGTTCCTGCTGGCGCAGCGCTGGCTGGTCAGCGGGCTGACCGCGGGGAGTGTGAAGGGTTAATTAACGCTTTTGTTGCCATTGTTGCCTTTGTTGTTATTGCCACTGCTAAGTTGTTCCCTGTGTTTATACACAAAGCCTTTCAGGTTGCTTCAAGGCGGCGAGTGAATCCCGGTCGCTTACGAAAGTAAGTCACCGGGGTAAGCGAGCTTAGCCAACAAAGAGGCGTCCTGAAGGATAACGTGTATATTTAGGCGGCCATCAGGCCGCCTTTTTTATTCCCGCTTCAGCCGGTTGCTGTTAGCCAGCCATAGCGTCACCACCAGTATCAGAATGGCGGCGGAATAACAGAGCGTGTCGAACGGGTTTTTATGATCGACGACAATCAGACGAATAATCGCCGTAATGCCGATATAGACGAAATAGCGCAGCGGAAAATGGTATCCCGACTGGAAATACTTCACAATCAGCGCAATAAATTCAAAATAGAGAAACCAGATGACGATGCCTTCCACCAGCAAATAAGCCGAGGCCGCCTCGCCGGTATTCAGTAATACGTTCGCCAGATGTATTGTCTCTTTCCCCAGAAAGACGATCAAAATAACCGCCAGAATGAGCAGACCCACGTTCAATACCCATTGCAGAACAGCGGCAATTAACTTTCCACTAATCATTGTTGTGACCTTTTAGCGCTGCCTGCACACAGGCAGGCCGTAAGGACATCATGACAGAATGTGACAAAGATCACAGTATAGACGCAATAAAAAAACATCCTGCACAGAAAGCGGCTTGATTTCGTCTCAGAGGAACGTACTAAAAGCGCTAACAAGAAGGTTCCAGCTGGCCTGCCAGATGTAGATTCCCAGACTAACAGGCAGAGCCAAAACCGGTTACTGACGACATCCACAGGATGTTTTTTCAGGCAGGAATAAAAAAGGGCGCCGCATGGGCGCCCGGTCAATAAATCGCAGCCTCTCTTAACGCCAGGCTTTATAACGGTTGATCAGTCCATTGGTGGAGCTGTCGTGGCTGTTGACGTCGCCTGCGCCTTGCAGTTCCGGCAGGATGCGGTTCGCCAGCTGTTTGCCCAGCTCAACGCCCCACTGATCGAAAGTAAAGATGTTGAGAATAATGCCCTGCGTGAAAATCTTGTGCTCATAGAGCGCAATCAGCGCGCCCAGGCTGTATGGCGTGATTTCGCGCAGCAGAATGGAGTTGGTCGGACGGTTACCCTCAAACACCTTGAACGGCACGATATGCTCGACCGATTTCGCGTCTTTACCCGCGTCAGTGAACTCTTTCTCTACCACGTCGCGTGATTTACCAAAGGCCAGCGCCTCGGTCTGCGCGAAGAAGTTTGAAAGCAGTTTTTCGTGGTGATCGCCCAGCGGGTTGTGGGTAATGGCCGGCGCGATAAAATCGCACGGGATCAGCTTAGTGCCCTGATGGATCAGCTGATAGAACGCATGCTGGCCGTTGGTGCCCGGTTCGCCCCAGATGATCGGGCCAGTCTGGTAAGTGACCGGGTTGCCGTCACGATCCACATACTTGCCGTTGGACTCCATATTGCCCTGCTGGAAGTAAGCGGCGAAACGGTGCATATACTGATCGTACGGCAGAATCGCTTCGGTTTCCGCGCCAAAGAAGTTGTTGTACCAGATGCCGATCAACGCCAGCAGCACCGGCAGGTTCTTCTCAGCCGGCGTTTCGGCGAAATGCTTGTCCATCGCGTGCGCGCCGCTCAGCAGCTGCTCGAAGTTGTCAAAGCCGATGGAAAGGATAATAGAGAGACCGATCGCCGACCACAGCGAGTAACGACCGCCAACCCAATCCCAGAATTCAAACATATTGGCGGTATCGATGCCGAACTTCGCCACTTCTTTGGCATTGGTGGAAAGCGCGGCGAAGTGCTTCGCAACGTGCTGCTCGTCGCCCGCCGTTTTCAGGAACCAGTCACGCGCGCTGTGGGCGTTGGTCATGGTTTCCTGCGTGGTGAAGGTCTTAGAGGCGACCAGGAACAGCGTGGTTTCCGGGTTCACTTTTTTCAGCGTTTCGGCGATATGGGTACCGTCGACGTTGGAAACAAAGTGCATGTTCAGGTGGTTTTTATACGGACGCAGCGCCTCGGTGACCATGTAAGGACCCAGGTCGGAGCCGCCGATGCCGATATTGACCACGTCGGTGATTGCTTTACCGGTATAGCCTTTCCAGTCGCCGCCGATAATGCGTTCGGAGAAGGATTTCATCTTTTCCAGCACCGCGTTGACTTCCGGCATCACATCTTTGCCGTCCACCAGAATCGGCGTGTTGCTGCGGTTGCGCAGCGCAACGTGCAGCACCGCGCGATCTTCCGTGCGGTTGATTTTCTCGCCGGAGAACATCGACTTGATGGCGCCCGCCAGGTCGGTCTCTTTCGCCAGCGCCTGCAGTTTATCCAGGGTTTCAGAAGTGATACGGTTTTTTGAGAAATCCACCAGCATCTGGTCGTCAAAGGTGGCGGAGAATTTCGCAAAACGATCGCTGTCCTGAGCAAACAGCTCTGCAATGCGCACTTCTTTCATCTGTTCGTAATGCTGCTGCAGGGCCTGCCAGGCAGCGGTTTGCGTCGGATTGATATTTTTCATGGCAACACTCTTATGTTTTAACAACCGTAATTCTGACCGGACGTCATCTTACCTGTTGACCGTGACTCACTTTCCTTTTCCTGCAACAGGTTACGACTATTGTAGGGCGTACTGATTTCCTCACCCTTTGCCCGGGACTCATTATAATTCAGGCTGCGGCGATGATGGCCGCCAGGTATTTCAGTATGACGATTCTTACCGTTGAAAGGAAAAATTTTTATGCCGCTCTCTGCTCCACTCTTACTGGTGATCATCGGCTTCAGTTCACTGATGGCCCAATGGATCGCCTGGTTACTGCGGCTACCGGCAATTTTGCCGCTGTTGGTTTTCGGAATCGTACTGGGTCCGATGACGCACGTTTTGGTTCCCGACGCGCTGTTTGGCGACCTGCTGTTTCCGCTGGTATCGCTCTCAGTGGCGATCATTCTGTTTGAAGGCGCTCTGACGCTGCGCGTCGATGAAATTCGCGGCCTCGGCGGCGTGGTGCGCAACCTCGTCACCGTCGGCATGCTGATCACCTTTGTCGTGATTAGCCTCGCCTGCTGGCTGCTGCTGCGCTTCCCGCCGGAGCTGGCGGCGCTGGTCGGCGCGGTCACGGTGGTGACCGGCCCGACGGTAATCGCGCCGTTGATGCGGGTTGTTCGCCCTGACGCTGGCGCGCAGCGGCTATCCGCAGGCCGATCGGCTGGTGACCGTGGTCTTCGCCATCATTATCGGCACCGTGGTATTGCAAAGCCTGACCAGCGCGCCGCTGGCTCGCTGGCTGCGGGTACAGCAGCAGCGTCCGCGCGGCGTGCTGATTATCGGCGCTAACAGCGTGGCACGCGCGCTGGCGCTGGCATTGCAGCGGCTAGATATACCGGTGATGCTGACCGACAGCAGCTGGGAGTATTACCGTCAGGCGCGCATGGAGGGCATTCCCGCCTGGTATGGCAACGCCTGGTCTGAACATGCGGAGAACTACCTCGATCTCAGCGATATCGCGCAGGTGTTGGCGCTGTCGCCGAACCGTCATCAAAACGCGCTGGCGGTTTATCATTTCAGCCATATTTTCGGCGCCGACAAGGTGGCGTCGGTGCGGTCCGGCTCATCGCTGCGCGAGCGCCGCGATATAGAAAGTCCGCGCTTCCGTCGTCACGAGACGCTGTTCGGCGCCGAGCAAACCTGGGGGCGGCTTAGCGAGATGCTGGCGCAGGGCGCGGTGATCAAAGCCACGCAGCTAACGGAGAACTTCGGCTGGCAGGATTATCTGGCGACCCACCAGGGCGTGGTGCCGCTGTTTGCGCTGAAAGAGAACGACAGGCTGGAAATTATGGATGCGCAGCCGCCGACGCTGCCCTGTACGCTGATCGCGCTGGTACAACCTGAGAATTCTTCAAACGCCGGGCATTGACAGCGGGGCAATAACCCGATATTTGTAAACAGTTAGTTGCGCAGCAATGCGCAAGCCAGAAGAGGCGCGTCGCCCAGGCAGTGTGTTCGAGGAGCCGTTATCCGCAGACAACACATCAGGGGGAGCGACGCCGAGGCGGGCGATCCACGGCGGAAAGCTTGTCGACTACAGGGGCTGAATCCTCTGGGTTGTCACCAGGCGCGTGCGGCAGTCGGACGCGCCGCAAGGTGGGGCGCTTCTGGGTGCTCGTAGCTGTTCTTCTCTACGCCTGCTCCCGTTTCTGCTCTTTCCTTGTGCCAAGGCTGATACAATTGAACCTGACACGAGGCATTACCATGTTTCAATCTGATCTGATCGTTGCAAAATTCGGCGGCACCAGCGTCGCTGATTTCTCCGCCATGAACCGCAGCGCCGACGTGGTGCTGGCCAACGCAAACGTGCGTCTGGTGGTGCTTTCCGCCTCGGCAGGCGTGACCAACCTGCTGGTTGCATTGGCGGAAGGCCAGGAGCCTTCGCAGCGACTCAATTCTCTGGATGAAATTCGCCGTATTCAGTACGCCATTATCGATCGGCTCCAGCAGCCCGCCGTCATCCGCGAAGAGATCGACCGCATACTGGAAAATATCACCATGCTGTCGGAAGCGGCGGCGCTGGCGACCTCCACCGCCCTGACCGACGAACTGGTCAGCCACGGCGAACTGATGTCATCCCTGCTGTTTGTTGAGATTCTGCGTGAGCGTCAGGTGGCCGCCGAGTGGTTCGACGTGCGTAAAGTGATGCGCACCAATGACCGCTTTGGACGCGCCGAGCCGGACGTGGCGGCGCTGGCGGAACTCTGCGCTCAGCAGCTCCAGCCGCGCCTGGAGAATGCGCTGGTGATTACTCAGGGCTTTATCGGCAGCGAAAGCAAAGGACGCACCACTACGCTGGGCCGCGGCGGCAGCGACTATACCGCCGCGCTGCTGGGCGAAGCGCTGCATGCCCAGCGCATCGATATCTGGACCGACGTGCCGGGTATTTACACCACCGATCCGCGCGTGGTGCCCGCCGCTCAGCGCATCGACGAAATCACCTTCGAAGAAGCGGCGGAGATGGCGACATTCGGCGCTAAAGTGCTGCATCCGGCAACGCTGATGCCCGCCGTGCGCAGCGATATTCCGGTATTTGTCGGATCCAGCAAAGACCCTGCCGCCGGCGGCACGCTGGTGTGCAATAAAACGCAAAACCCGCCGCTGTTCCGCGCGCTGGCGCTGCGCCGCAGACAAACGCTGCTGACGCTGCACAGCCTGAATATGCTACATGCGCGCGGCTTCCTCGCCGAGGTGTTCGCTATCCTGGCGCGCCATCATATGTCTGTCGATCTGATCACCACGTCGGAAGTCAGCGTAGCGCTGACGCTGGATACTACCGGTTCGACCTCAAGCGGCGACAGCCTGTTGACCCAGGCGCTGCTGACGGAGCTTTCCTCGCTGTGCCGCGTAGAGGTGGAGGAAAATCTGGCGCTGGTGGCGCTGATCGGCAACAAGCTGTCGCAGGCGTGCGGCGTCGGCAAAGAGGTGTTCGGCGTGCTGGAACCTTTTAACCTGCGCATGATCTGCTACGGCGCCAGCAGTTATAACCTCTGCTTCCTGGTGCCCGGCAACGATGCGGAACAGGTCGTGCGCACGCTGCACCATAATCTGTTCGAGGACTGACGCCGTCCTTTTGACGCCAGCTTCAGGCTGGCGTTTCCCACTCCCTTTCATTTCCCCGACAGTCGCTCTCCCCCTTCTCGCCGCTATGCAAGACCTGTCTCAAATATCGCTATTTGGGCAGCTAACATGCGGCGAAATGGCATTAATTATTGCAGTCTGCCAGCAGAAAAAGATAATTCGCTGCGCTTAATATCAACAAAATGAGGGATCATGATGCAAAAATTACTGGCAGAATTTTTAGGGACATTTGTTTTGGTGCTGGGCGGCTGCGGCAGCGCTGTGCTGGCGGCCGCCTGGCCTGAACTGGGAATTGGTTTTACCGGCGTGGCGCTGGCGTTTGGTCTGTCAGTACTGACGATGGCGTATGCGGTAGGGCATATCTCCGGCGGGCATTTTAACCCGGCCGTGACGCTGGGATTATGGGCTGGCGGCCGTTTCGGTCTGACGCAGGTCTTACCCTATATTGTTGCGCAGGTGCTGGGCGCGTTGGCGGCAGGCGGCGTGCTTTATCTTATCGCCAGCGGCGAAGCGAGCTTCGACATCGATATCAACGGTTTTGCCGCCAACGGCTACGGCGAGCATTCGCCCGGCGGCTATTCATTACTCGCCTGCCTGTTAGCAGAAGGCGTGCTGACCGCGATTTTCCTTGTCGTTATTATGGGCGCGACGGATAAAGAGGCGAGTGCAGGCTTTGCGCCCGTCGCTATCGGCCTGGCGCTGACGCTGATTCACTTAATCAGCATTCCGGTGACCAATACCTCAGTTAACCCGGCGCGCAGTACCGGCGTTGCCCTTTACCAGGGCGGATGGGCGCTGGAACAGCTTTGGCTGTTCTGGTTAATTCCGCTGGCTGGCGGCGTGGCGGGCGGTCTGCTTTACCGTTTTCTGCTGCAAAAGAAGGCATAAACTCGCTTTTTCGGGGCAGCCTTTCGCTGCCCCTTTACCCCGACGACCTTAATGCTATGATTTTGCGTTCGCTTTGCACCCTCGTTCCGGGCGCAAAGCGATTTTTGTCTGTGGCAAACCTACATCTCATTCTTATAAGGAAGTCTGGCTATGCTTGCCAAAATCACCCGGCTGTTCCCCGTGTGGGCTATTTTGCTCTCCGCGGCGGCCTGCTATACCCCCGGCACTTTTACCGGCATCGGCCCCTGGGTCTCCTGGCTGCTGATGCTGATCATGTTCGCAATGGGCGTCACGCTGAATATCGATGATTTTAAACGGGTGCTGGTGCGCCCGGCGCCGGTTATCGCCGGAACATTTTTGCACTACCTGGTGATGCCGCTGGCCGCCTGGCTGTTGGCGAAGCTGTTTCAGA
The DNA here is from genome assembly GCF_024610815.1 of Mixta sp. Taxonomy (NCBI): domain Bacteria; kingdom Pseudomonadati; phylum Pseudomonadota; class Gammaproteobacteria; order Enterobacterales; family Erwiniaceae; genus Mixta; species Mixta sp. The sequence continues at coordinate 8,238 of NZ_JANION010000012.1, read as the reverse complement.
TGCCGCCCGATCTCGCTGCCGGCATGATTCTGGTGGGCAGCGTGGCGAGCGGCACCGCCTCCAATGTCATGATCTATCTGGCGAAAGGTGACGTGGCGCTGTCAGTGACCATATCTTCAGTTTCCGCGCTGGTCGGCGTGTTCGCCACCCCGCTGCTGACGCGTCTGTATGTGGATACGCATGTGGAAGTGGATGTGGTGGGCATGTTGTTGAGCATTGTTAAAATCGTCGCGATTCCCATCGCGCTCGGCCTGCTGGTGCATCACACCCTGAACCGCCTGGTGAAGCGCGTCGAACCCTGGCTGCCCGCCTTTTCAATGGTCTGCATTCTGCTGATTATCAGCGCCGTGGTTGCAGGTAGCCAGAGCTTTATCGGCTCGGTAGGCTTGGTGGCGATCGCAGCGGTGGTGATGCACAACGCGATTGGCCTGCTTGGCGGCTACTGGGGCGGCAAGCTGTTTGGTTTCGACGAATCCACCTGCCGCACGCTGGCGCTGGAAGTCGGGATGCAGAACTCCGGGCTGGCGGCGACGCTGGGCAAGCTCTATTTCTCGCCGCTGGCGGCGCTGCCCGGCGCACTGTTTTCCGTCTGGCACAACCTTTCCGGCTCGCTGCTGGCGGGCTACTGGTCCGGCAAACCGGTCAAACGTCAGTAAGACCCTGTGCCAGCCGCGCAGGCTGGCATGCTTTTACTCCTCATCGCGTTCGTCGTCAGGCTGTTCCAGCACGCTGTACGCCACCGCGCAAAACAGCGAGTTAAGCCGCTTCATATCTCCCAGCAGGCCTAAATGCAGCGAGCTGGTTTCGATACTTTGCACATTCTTTTGATGCAGCCGATCGACATGCGCATGGGAAAAGCGGCGATTCATAATGCGGAAGCGATGTTTGGCGCGTCGTAGCCGCTTCGCGCTGGCGATATCGCGCGACAGAAAGACCGACAGCGCCAGCCGCAGGTTATTCAGCAGCTGTTCATGCAGCAGATCGAGCTCTTTCAACCCTTCCGGCGAAAAAGCCCGCCGCGCGGCCAGCGATTTATCGGCCACGTCGCCGCTCATGCGTTCGATAATATCGCCCGCCTGTTCCAGATTAAGGGCAGTTTCAATAATCTCGGCCCAGCGTCGCGAATCTTCCTCCGGCAGATCTTCTTTCGGCATCCGCGCCAGATAGAGCTTAATGGCGGTATAGAGCACATCCACATCGTCATCCAGCCGCTGTATCTCTCGCTCCTGACGCGGCTCGCCATGGATCACCTTGCTGAAGTTATCCATCATGAGCTCCAGCACATCACCCATGCGCAAGGTTTCACGCGCCGCATTCGCCAGCGCCAGTGCGGGCGTATCCAACGCGCTACGGTCGAGATGTTTCGGCTTCAGACGAGCATCGTTTTCCTGATCGTCGCGGATCAGCCGCTTGCACAGACGCGCCATCGGATCGGTAAATGGCACCATAACCACGCACCGGATCAGGTTGTAAAAAACGTGGAAGAAAATAACCAGCTCTTCATCATTGACCGGCAGCTTATCCAGCCACGGCGACAACACATGTACGAAAGGCAGCACCAACACGCAGCCGATCGCTTTAAATAACAGGCTGCCAAGCGCGACGCGTTTGCCTGCGGCATTGGAGCCGCTGTTGTTCAGCATCGCCAGCAGCCCGCTGCCGAGGTTGGCGCCGATCACCAGACAGAGCGCCACCTGAAAAGAGATGACGCCGGTGGCGGTCAGGGTCGCCGTCAGCAATACCGCCGCCAGGCTGGAGTAGCTGATGATGGCAAATACCGCGCCGATTAAGGCATCCAGCATGATATCGCCGGTCAGCGAGGAGAAGATCACTTTTACGCCCGACGCTTCGGTAATGGGCCGCGCCGCCTCTACCACCAGCTGCAACGCCAGCAGGATCAGCCCGAGGCCGATGCTCGCCCTTCCCAGTTGCCCCGCGCGCGTCTGCTTACGGCCAAGGAAAAAGACCACGCCGAAAAAAATAAACAGCGGCGACAGCCAGGAGAGATCGAAGGTCAACACGCGCGCCATAATGGCGGTGCCGACATCGGCGCCGAGAATGATCACCAGCGCTGGTGTCAGCCCGACCAGGTTTTGCGCCACGAACGAGGTGACCAGCAGCGTGGTGGCGTTGCTGCTCTGCACCAGCGCCGTAACGCCGATGCCAGCGATGAACGCCATCGGTTTTTTTTCTACGCTGCGGCTGAGCACGCGCCGCAAATCCGCGCCGTAAACGCGCATGATCCCGGTGCGGACAATATGAGTACCCCACACCAGCAGCGCGACGGCGGAAAGCAGATTAAGCAGGGTTAACACGGAATTGCACTCCTTCACGCCGGGCTTTAACCACATTTGCCGCCAGCCCGGCGAGAAAGAGCGGCAAATGAAAGATGCGCTGCCCCTTTACGCGCTCCGCAGAGGCGTAGTTTTCGCTTATTTTTCAGGCAAGTTAACAGGGAGCGGTAGTCTTAAATGTAGACCAATCGCGGCAGACGGGCGAAAGTTCAGCGCCAGCGTGGGCCCGGAATCCGGGCCAAAAAAGGAAAAAGAGGGATGAGCAGCCGAGGGAGCCGGACGGCATTGCAGCCGAACCGGCGCTCAGGAACCAGAGACGTTAATCGGCGTCATAACCAAGATGGGGCGCCAGCCAGCGTTCCACTTCGCTGACCGTCATGCCTTTACGCCGTGCGTAATCCTCGATCTGATCGCGCTGCAGCTGGGCAACGGCGAAATAACGGCTGTCGGGATGGCTGAAGTACCAGCCGGAGACTGATGCGCCGGGCCACATGGCAAAGGATTCCGTCAGCTTCATGCCGGTATGGCGCTCTACGTCGAGCAGCTGCCAGATTGTGGCCTTTTCCGTATGCTCCGGGCAGGCTGGGTAGCCGGGCGCCGGACGAATGCCCTGATAGTTTTCGCGAATGAGTTCCTCATTACTGAGGTTTTCATTGGCGGCATAGCCCCAGATCACCTTACGCACCCTTTCATGCAGATATTCCGCAAAGGCTTCCGCCAGGCGGTCGGCGAGCGCTTTAACCATGATCTTATTGTAATCGTCATGCTGACGATCCCAGGCTTCCGCCAGCGCATCCTCCTCCAACCCGCCAGTGACGGCGAACGCGCCGAGATAGTCCGCTTTGCCACTGTCCTTCGGCGCCACGAAGTCAGCCAGGCAGTAGTTGGCGAAGCCCACCTTTTCCGTCTGCTGACGCAGATGATGGCTGACGGCGATAACATGCGAGCGCGACTCATCCTGATATATTTCAATGTCGTCGCCGACGCGGTTGGCGGGGAAAATGCCCACCACGCCGCGCGGCGTCAGGCTGCCGTCGGCGCTCAGCCGATCCAGCATGGCGTTGGCGTCGGCGAACAGGCGCTGCGCCTCCTCGCCCACCACCTCATCCTCCAGGATACGTGGGTATTTGCCTGCCAGCGACCAGGTCATAAAGAAAGGCGTCCAGTCGATATAGTGGCGCAGCGTTTCAATAGAGGCTTTTACCTCGCTAACGCCCAGCCGGTGTGCGACCGGCGGCGTGTAGCTTTCCCAGTCAAACACCAGATCGTTTTCACGCGCCGCCTGTAGCGTGACCGGCGGCGTGCGCGGCTTTTTGCGGCCATGCTGAATGCGCACGGTTTCATATTCTTTACGCGTGCGCGCCACGAAATCATCGTGCTGCGTCGGCGACAGCAGCGCCGAGACCACGCCGACGGTGCGCGAGGCATTCTGCACATAAACCGTCGGCCCGCTGTAGTTCTGCTCGATTTTAACCGCAGTATGGGCCTTAGAGGTGGTGGCGCCGCCGATCAACAGCGGCAGAGTGAACCCCTGACGCTCCATCTCTTTCGCTACGTTGACCATTTCATCCAGCGAAGGAGTAATCAGCCCGGACAGACCAATAATGTCCGCCTTTTCGTCGCGGGCGGTTTTCAGGATTTTTTCCGTCGGCACCATGACGCCAAGATCGATGATTTCGTAGTTGTTGCACTGGAGCACCACGCCGACGATGTTTTTGCCGATGTCATGCACATCGCCTTTTACCGTCGCCAGTACGATTTTACCATTGCTGCTGCCGACCGCTTTGCTGGCCTGAATATAGGGTTCCAGCCAGGCGACCGCCTGCTTCATGACGCGCGCCGATTTCACCACCTGCGGCAGAAACATCTTTCCTTCGCCAAAGAGGTCGCCCACCACATTCATGCCGGCCATCAGCGGCCCTTCAATCACCTCGATTGGCCGATCCGCCTCAAGACGCGCCGCTTCGGTATCTTCTTCAATAAATTCGGTAATGCCTTTAACCAGTGAATATTCCAGCCGCTTCGCCACGTCCCAGCTACGCCACTCCGCCTGCGGCTTGTTGCTTTCATCGCCGCCTTTGCTGCCGCGATATTTTTCCGCCAGATCCAGCAGCCGCTCGGTGCCGTCGTCGCGCCGGTTTAAGATGACATCCTCAACGGCGTCGCGCAGCTCGGCGGGCAGATCGTCATAAATCGCCAGCTGACCGGCGTTCACGATGCCCATATCCATGCCGTTGCGGATCGCGTAATAGAGGAAAACGGCGTGGATCGCTTCACGCACCGGATCGTTGCCGCGGAAGGAGAAAGAGACGTTAGAGACGCCGCCGGAGATCAGCGCATGAGGCAGCTCGCGCTTGATGTCTTCACAGGCGCCGATAAAGTCCATGGCGTAGTTGTTGTGTTCATCAATGCCGGTCGCCACGGCGAAGATATTCGGGTCAAAAATGATATCTTCCGGCGGGAAACCGACCTCTTCCGTCAAGATTTTATAAGCGCGGCGGCAGATCTCGATTTTACGCGCTCGCGTATCCGCCTGTCCGACCTCGTCAAAGGCCATCACCACTACCGCCGCGCCGTAACGCCGCACCAGCCGGGCGTGATGAATAAAGGCTTCTACGCCCTCTTTCATTGAGATGGAGTTAACGATGCCTTTGCCCTGAATGCACTGTAGCCCTTTTTCAATCACTTCCCATTTCGAGGAGTCGATCATAATCGGCACGCGCGCGATATCCGGCTCGCCCGCAATCAGGTTAAGGAAACGCACCATCGCCGCTTCCGCATCGAGCATCCCTTCATCCATATTGATGTCGATGATTTGCGCGCCGCTTTCTACCTGCTGACGCGCCACGTCCAGCGCTTCGCTATATTTTTCTTCTTTAATCAGTCGCTTAAACTTAGCGGAACCGGTGACGTTAGTGCGTTCGCCCACGTTAACGAACAGCGAATCGGCGCCGATATTCAACGGCTCCAGACCAGAAAGGCGACAGGCGACCGGCAATTGAGGAGGCGTGCGCGGCGCGACGCCCTCCACCGCCTGGGCGATAGCCGCAATATGCGCTGGCGTGGTGCCGCAGCAACCGCCGACGATATTCAGGAAGCCGGCGCGCGCCCACTCGCCAATCTGTTCCGCCATGACCGCGGCGTCGAGATCATACTCACCAAACGCGTTAGGCAGGCCTGCGTTGGGGTGAGCAGTGACGCAGCATTCCGCAAGGCGCGACATTTCCGCTACATACTGGCGCAGTTCGTCCGGCCCCAGCGCGCAGTTCAACCCAAAAGAGAGCGGCTCGGCATGACGCAGCGAGTTATAGAAAGCTTCGGTGGTCTGGCCGGACAGGGTGCGTCCAGAGGCGTCGGTAATGGTGCCGGAGATCATCAGCGGCAGCGTAACGCCCAGCGCCTCAAACTCGCTCTGGATAGCAAAAATGGCGGCCTTGGCGTTCAACGTGTCGAAAATAGTTTCGATCATGATGATGTCAGAGCCGCCTTCAATCAATGCGCGCGTCGATTCCCGATAGGCGGCGACCAGCTGATCAAAAGTGATATTACGAAAGGCGGGATCGTTGACGTCCGGCGAGATGGAACAGGTACGGTTGGTTGGCCCCAGCACGCCTGCGACATAGCGCGGACGGTGCGGCGTTTTTGCGCTCCATTCATCGGCGCAGGCGCGGGCGAGCTTTGCCGCTTCGTAGTTAATCTCCGCCGACAGCGACTCCATATGGTAGTCCGCCATGGCGACGGTGGTGGCGTTGAAGGTGTTAGTTTCCAGAATATCGGCGCCCGCCTCAAGATAAGCGTTATGTATGGCGCGGATAATATCGGGCTGCGTTAACACTAGCAGGTCATTATTGCCTTTCAGATCGCTGGGCCAGTCGGCGAAACGCTCGCCCCGGTAATCTTTCTCTTCCAGACGATAGCTCTGGATCATGGTGCCCATACCGCCGTCCAGCACCATGATGCGCTGCGCCAGCTGCTGATGCAGCGCGTCAATTCTACTACTCACTCTTACCTCACCTGGTTCAATATATCCACCGCTGCCTGCGGCACTGTCTGGCATAGTTCTTATGCTGCTTAAAATCTCCGCCGACCTCCTGCTCTACCGTTTGAGCGATAGTCGGGTAACGCAGCCGACGAACGGACTCTTAAAAGAAAGCATGCCTATTCAAGCGTAGGATTCATATGCCGCAGATCGTAAGGCGTGATCTGGTAAACGTAATAGTTCAGCCAGTTGGAAAACAGCAGGTTGCCGTGACTGCGCCAGCTGGCGCGCGGCGGCAAGGCCGGATTGTCCTGCGGAAAGTAATTGCAGGGAATTACCGGATTCAGTCCCGCTTCGCTATCGCGCTGATATTCCCCGGCCAACGTTAACACATCATATTCCGGGTGGCCGGTAACGAAGGCAAGACGCTTGTCTTTGCTGCCCAACAGGTAAGGCCCGGCCAGCTCGGATTCAGCGAAGATTTCCAGGTCGGTATAGTCCCTGATCAGCTGCGCCGGGAAATCGGCATAACGCGAATGAGGAGCGAGAAAAGTGTCATCGAATCCGCGCGTTAACAGAGCATGCGGATGCAGGGTCTGATGTTCATAAACGCCTGACAGCTTGGTGGCGCGGGTCTGTTTCGGCAGGCCATAAAGAATATTCAGCGCCGCCTGCACCGCCCAACACACAAACAGGGTTGAGGTAACGTGCTCTTTCGCCCAGTGCAGCACGCGCTGGATCTGCGGCCAGTAAGCAACATCATTAAAATCAACCAGCCCCAACGGCGCGCCGGTAACAATCAAGCCGTCAAAGTTATCGTGTGCGATATCATCAAAGTTACAGTAGAAATTATTAAGATGCTCCATCGGCGTATTGCGCGACTCACGGCTGTCTATGCGCAGCAGCTGTATATCTATCTGTAACGGTGAGTTAGAAAGCAGGCGCAAAAACTGGTTTTCCGTCTCGATCTTTTTCGGCATCAAATTCAATACCAGCACCTTAAGCGGTCGAATTTCCTGAACGCTGGCGCGAGAATGGGTCATGACAAACACATTCTCGTTACGCAGAAAGTTTACGGCTGGTAATTCATCGGGTATCCGAATCGGCATAACCTGTTTTCCTCACTACATACGTTTATACGTTTAGACATCCAGATGCCCGAAGATAGCCTGTAGCAGGGAAAATGTCGAGACTTCAGCCAGAAATTGAAAATGTTTCATACAAAGCGGCATAACGGATATAAATGCGCCGAAAAAGCGCTAAAAAAGTTATAGCGAAATGTAGGTAATGGGAGATTAGTAAAGGATGGTTGAAGGAATAACAAACGGGAACGTTGAAGGGGAATATGCTGTTATAAAAATGATTGGAATAAAAGCGCGCTGGCAGATGAATATGCCGGCCAGGGCGAAGACCCGATCGGGCAAAAAGGCGCTTTTGAAAGCCTGAACCGGTTGACTTTTAGAGTAACAATGGGCGTAAATTTCGTAAATTACACATACGAAAAAGCCTCAGCTTGCGCTGAGGCTCTGTCGCTTGTTTGATGCCTGGCAGTTCCCTACTCTCGCATGGGGAGGCCCCACACTACCATCGGCGCTGCGGCGTTTCACTTCTGAGTTCGGCATGGGGTCAGGTGGGACCACCGCGCTCTTGCCGCCAGGCAAATTCTTTGTGCCGGAAACGAATCTCCCGCGCTGCTGCTGCGTTGGCCGCATTCGCATCACTCAGTCACATACCACTGTATGCTCCTTCCTGATGTCTCATTTGCCGCCTTGCTTCAGCGCAACATCTTTCGTTTCCGCAGATTTCTTTTATCCGGTAAACAAAGCTGAAAATCGTCTCTCATCCCCAAAACGCCTGTGGCGTTGTAAGGTTAAGCCTCACGGGTCATTAGTACCGGTTAGCTCAACGCATCGCTGCGCTTACACACCCGGCCTATCAACGTCGTCGTCTTCAACGTCCCTTCAG
>NZ_JANION010000002.1:0-3487 GCF_024610815.1 Mixta sp. | reverse complement strand
ATATAAAATGGCGTATCTTGAGGCGAGGCAATAACAGAAAGGAAAAGGTGTTTACTGCTTCTTTGAAAGGAAAATTAGAGCTGTCACATTCAATTTTTTATGGTAGATTACGCCGAAAATAGAACAGGCAAACAGTTGCTTAGGGCAGCATGTGACGCTTCATGCCCGTTTTATGGCAATAGCTTATTTCTTCACGATAAAAAGAAACAAAAATAGTTACGCTGCGAAAGCAATGTGCTGTTGTTTTGTTTCGCCATCATCATGTCAGTGAATCATGACGATACCACCTGGCATTAAAGGCAGCGCTTATTTTAGCCAGCCGGTGATGAAAACACTTTACTCAAATCTGGAGCTCTCTCGCTCTTTCCATTAAGGACAGGAAAATGGGATATAAAAAACACGCCGTGGTCGCAATCGCTCTTTCTGCCGTTCTGCTTTCAGGCTGTAGCGCCATGAGCACGGCGATCAAAAAGCGCAACCTTGAGGTGAAAACGCAGATGAGCCAGACCATCTGGCTGGAGCCTTCATCTGAAAAGACCGTTTACATCCAGGTAAAAAACACCTCCGATAAGGATATGAGCGATCTGCCCGACCTGCTGGCGCAGGATCTGCGCGCCAAAGGCTACAACGTCGTTTCTTCGCCGGACAGCGCTTACTACTGGATTCAGGCCAACGTGCTGAAAGCGGACAAAATGGATCTGCGTGAAGCGCAAGGTCTTCTGGGCAGCGGCTATGAAGGCGCCGTTGCAGGCGCAGCGCTGGGCGGCGGCATCACCGCTTACAACAGCAACTCCGGCGGCGCGGCGCTGGGTATTGGCCTGGCGGCCGGTCTGGCTGGCCTGGCGGCCGATGCGCTGGTTGAAGACGTGAACTACACCATGGTCACCGATCTGCAAATTTCCGAGCGCAGCAAAAACAAAGTGACCACCGACAATATCGCGGCGCTGCGTCAGGGCACCTCTGGCGTTAAGCTGCAAACCAGCACTGCCGACGGCAACCGTATGAAGTATCAGACGCGCGTCGTTTCCAACGCCAACAAGGTTAACCTGAAGTTTGAAGAGGCGAAACCGGTGCTGGAAGCGCAGCTGGCGAAATCAGTTGCCTCTATCCTGTAATATGCGGCAGGGCGGCTAAAAGCCGCCCTGCGGTATTGATTCTGCTGCTACGATCAATGGCTTTCGCGGTGATGCTGTTCGCAGCGCTCTTTGGCTTCCTGACGCAGATCGCGCAAATCCGGCATGCTGTCGCCAGAGCCGTAACCCATCGTACCGTCGGTCGCTTCCTGTTTTTCATCCGCCGCTGCAAATTGCAGCTTGCCATCCTGCTGCTGCCATTCGCCGCTCTGGCTCTGTCGTGCAAAGACAAGGGCATATTCCGGGGTGGATTCGTCAGCGCCATAGATTTCATATTTATGGGCCAGCTCATTGTCATTGCCTAATTCCAGCGTATCAATCAGTTTTAAGTCCGCCATTGGTGCCTCCTGTTATACAAAAACCAAGTATAGGTAATTTATCGCTGCCTGAAGACGCGACGGCTTTTCTTTCCCGATGGAACCGCCGCCACGCTGCACCAAAAGCTGCTTCCCTGAGATTAAAAGCGGCTGAACAGCATAAACAGCAGGGCGGAGATCAGGATCGAAACCGGCAGCGTCAGCAGCCAGGCGATCAGCAAATTACGCAACGTAGCGGTTTGCAGGCCGGAGCGGTTGGCGGCCATGGTGCCCGCAACGCCGGAAGAGAGCACATGCGTGGTGGAGACCGGCAGGCCGAAGGCGTCGGCGGCGCCAATGGTGGCGACCGTCACCAGTTCGGCGCTGGCGCCCTGCGCGTAGCTGAGATGCGCCTTGCCGATACGTTCGCCGACGGTAATCACGATGCGTCGCCAGCCCACCATGGTGCCAAGCCCCAGCGCCAGCGCGACCACCACCTTCACCCACAGCGGAATAAAACGGGTAGCATTATCCAGCTCGCTTTTCATTGCGTTGAGGTTATCCTGCGTTTCCTGCGGCAGCGCGACGTTGGCCGCCTTCAGCTGCTTGATGCTTTCGGCGGCCAGGTACATATCGTTGCGGGTGTTCGCCACCAGCTGCGCCGGAATGTTATCCATCGAACCATACTGCTTAATCTGCGTGCCGATTTTCTGCAACAGCGCGCCGAGCGCGGGCATCACCTGCGGCGTCACGTCGCCGCTGCGCATAAACGTCAGCAGCTGGTTGCGCGGCGAGTCGGGCAGCGGCGTCTGTGACGTGCCGATCAGCTGTTGGCCGGTGACCTGCGCCAACGCCGCTACGCGCGGGATCTGCTCCGGCGGCACTGAGCGGTTAAGGGCATAAACGATAGGCATCGTTCCCACCAGAATCAGCATAATCAGCCCCATGCCTTTCTGCCCGTCATTGGAGCCGTGGGCGAAGGAGACGCCTGTGCAGGTTAAAATCAGCAGCGCGCGGATCCAGCCCGGCGGCGGCTGGCGGCCTTCCGGCGCGGTATAAAGCTGACGATTGCGCACCAGCTTTTTCATCGCCAGCAGCAGCAGGGCGGCGCTGATAAAGCCCACCAGCGGCGAAAACAGCAGCGCCCAGGCGACATTCTCCGCCTGATCCCAGTTCACGCCTTCCATGCCGCTGCGACCGTGGATCAGCGCGTTGGCAACGCCGACGCCGATAATCGAGCCGATCAGCGTATGGGAAGAAGAGGAGGGCAGGCCGAGATACCAGGTGCCGAGATTCCAGATAATCGCGGAAAACAGCAGCGCGTAAATCATGGCGAAGCCGTTGCCGCTGCTTGCTTGTAGAATCAGCTCCATCGGCAACAGCGAAATGATGCCGAAGGCCACCGCGCCGCTGGAGAGCAGAACGCCGGTGAAGTTGCACAGCCCGGACCAGAGGATCGCCGCGCCGGGCGTCAGAGAATGGGTATAAATTACCGTCGCCACCGCGTTCGCCGTATCGTGAAAGCCGTTAACGAACTCAAAGCCCAGCGCGATCAGCAGCGCCAGCCCCAGCAGTACGAAAGGCAGATAGCTGGTCACCACCTGGCCCGACTCTTCCACATCGGCAAACAGGTTCACCGCGGCGAACGCCACTCCGCCCAGCATCAGCAGGACGATTGCCGTCGCGGTTTTTTTGCTGTGTTTACTGTTCAGATCGGGGCGTGCCGGCGCGGGCGCGGCGTTCCAGGTTTGGTTTTCACTCATGACGGACCTCGTAAGAGAATTGAGACGGCAGTTCAGGTGTGATACGTGGACGATATGACAGTGAGATGAACCAAACGGCAGAATCATCGCATTCCGAACGGTCTGACAACCGCTATTTTATTAACGACTTGCACGCGGGGATTGCTGTTTATTTAAGGGAAATTTTTGATTAGGGGTTTAACAGGCGTTTTTTACGCCGTTCCGTCATTCGTCTTTAGGTATTTATTCGTTACATATTTGGCCGTTACGTATAAACCTGTCAAGCGGAAGGGCTAAATAACCTTTTGATTTATCA
>NZ_JANION010000035.1:0-27703 GCF_024610815.1 Mixta sp. | reverse complement strand
TATCCGCAGTGGCTCATTCACCTGTTTATGACAGCCCTGCTTCGGCGGTCTAGCGCTTCATAAAAATCCCGAATGACGCACAAAACGGTGCCTGCCGTCCACGTACCGATAACAGCCGTTCGCGGCTTTATCAAACACCGGGCGCAACGTTGAGTTAGGCACCACCTATTCCCGGCGCGATGAAGAGTCGTCGCGCTTAAAACGGCAGGGCTTCGGCTCTGCCGTTTTATTTTGCGCGCTATCCCGCACCGTTGTCTTGATCAGACTTTCCTCCCGCCTCGTTGTTCGCTAGCATCAACCTCACTTCAACCAAGGATAATGCGCGTGAAAAACTGGCGACTCTTTCCCCGTTCCCTGCGTCAGCTGGTGCTGATGGCTTTTCTGCTGGTGCTGCTGCCGCTGCTGGTGCTGGCCTGGCAGGCGTGGGAAAGCCTCTCCGCGCTGAGCCAGCAGGCGGCGGATACCAACCGCACCACGCTGACCGACGTGCGCCGCAGCGAGGCGATGGCGCGCACCGCGCTGGAGCTGGAGCGCAGCTACCGCCAGTATTGCGTGCTGGGCGATCCGGTGCTGGCGCGGCTCTATCAGACGCAGCGCACGCGCTATTCGCAGATGCTGGACGCCCACGCGCAGGTGCTGCCCGATCTGCGCGCCTGGCAAAGCCTGCGGCAGACGCTGACCCAGCTGGAGCAGCTGCATTGCCTGAACAGCAATCCTGTTAACGCCGCCGCCGCCAGTCTGGAAACGTTCTCCGTCGCTAACGCCGCGATGGTGCAGGCGACGCGCGAATCCGCCTTTTCCCGCGGTCTGCAGCTGCAACGCGAGATTGCCGAGCGCGGCCAATTTTTCGGCTGGCAGGCGCTGCTGCTGTTTCTGGTGACGCTGGCGCTGGTGCTGCTGTTTACCCGGATGATTATCGGTCCGGTAAAGGGCGTGGAGCGAATGATCAACCGGCTGGGCGAGGGCAGGCCGCTGGGCAACATGGCCAGCTTTAAAGGGCCGCGTGAGATCCGCGCGCTGGGGCAGCGTATCCTCTGGCTGAGCGAACGTCTGGCGTGGCTGGAATCGCAGCGTCATGAGTTTCTGCGCCATATCTCTCACGAACTGAAAACGCCGCTGGCCAGCATGCGTGAAGGCACCGAGCTGCTGGCGGACGAGGTGGCCGGTCCTCTCACCGCCGATCAAAAAGAGGTGGTCGCCATTCTCGACGGCAGCAGCCGACATTTGCAGCGGCTGATCGAACAGCTGCTGGACTATAACCGCAAGCTGGCCGATACGCCGCAGCCGCTGGAAACGGTCGACCTGTCGCAAATCATTCACAGCGTGATCGATGCGCATGCCCTTACGGCGCGCGCCAAGCTGATGCAGACGCACGTTGAGCTGGAGGCCGCCACCTGTCGCGCCGAACCGGTGCTGCTGACGCGTGTGATCGATAATCTCTATTCCAACGCTGTCTATTACGGTAGTGAATCCGGTACCATTTGGTTTCGTACCCAGACACACGGCAATCGGGTATGGATCGACGTCGCCAATACCGGCACGCCTATCCCGGAAGCGGAGCAGACGATGATCTTTGAACCTTTCTTTCAGGGGCGACAACAGCGTAAGGGCGCGGTCAAAGGCAGCGGACTTGGGCTGAGCATTGCAAAAGATTGCCTGCGGCGCATGCAGGGCGATCTGCATTTTATTCACACGGAGGAGGCGGATGTCTGCTTTCGTATCGAACTTAATTTAAGCGTCGGGAAATAATCGCGATGACCTTCTTTACTTTTTCTGTCGCACAACGCATTGGCCGACGTTTGGCGCTGCTTTCCATGCTGCTGGTTGCCGCTTGCCAGGCGCCGTCGCATAGCGTTTTACCGCGCCAGGCTGCGTCGCTTCCCGACCCGGAAATCAATATCGTCGATTATCTGGCGGTGGACTGCGCGCGCATCTGGCAAATTAACGACGGCAACAGCATCAAAAACCCGCTTTACTGGCTGCGCGCCACCGACTGCGCGGCGCGGCTGTCGCCGATAGCGGCGCGCGCCGAGGCTCATAACTGGCCGCCCACCAGCTGGCAAAATAGCTTTAAACAGGGGATTTTGTTGGATAACGGCAACGTAACGCCGGTCGAGCGCCAACAGTATATCGCTCAGCTCGACAGCTTCAGCGTCGCCTTTCCCGCGTCGGTGCGGCCGCTGATGCAGCTGTGGCGTGCTAATCAGGCGGCCCAGCTCGATCTGTCGGAAACGCGTACGCGCTACCATCATCTGCAACAGTCAAGCGACAACCAGCTTGACGCCCTGCGGCAAAAACAGGCGCAGCTAAGCCGTGAGTTGGCGGAGACGCGCCGCAAGCTGTCGACGCTAACCGATATTGAGCGTCAGCTCTCTTCACGAAAATCGCCGGATGTCTCTGAGAATAGCCATAGCGATGAAAACAGCGTCACCGGCGCTTCTGCGCCGACATCCGCCGTAAACAGTAACGAAAAAGAGGCGCAATAATGCCACATAACTCCGCCCGTCTGCTGCTGGTTGACGATGACGCCGCGCTGCTGAAGCTGCTGGGCATGCGTCTGACCAGCGAAGGGTTTCAGGTCACTACCGCCGACAGCGGGCCAGACGCGCTGCGCCAGCTGAATAAAGAAAAGGTCGATCTGGTGATCAGCGATCTGCGCATGGATGAAATGGACGGCCTGGCGCTGTTTGGTGAAATTCAGCGCCTCCATCCCGGTCTGCCGGTCATTATCCTGACGGCGCACGGTTCGATTCCGGAAGCGGTCTCGGCGACGCGGCAGGGCGTTTTTAGCTTTTTGACCAAGCCGGTCGACCGTGACGCGCTATATAAAGCCATCGATGAGGCGCTGGCGCACAGCGCGCCAGCCAGCGATGACGCCTGGCGGGAGGCGATCGTCACCCGCAGCCCGCTGATGCAGCGTCTGCTGGAGCAGGCGCACATGGTGGCGCAATTGGACGTCAGCGTGCTGATCAATGGACAGAGCGGCACAGGAAAAGAGGTGCTGGCGAAAGCGATCCATGCCGCCAGTCCGCGCGCCGGCAAGCCGTTTATCGCTATCAACTGCGGCGCGCTGCCGGAGCAGCTGCTGGAATCGGAACTGTTCGGACACGCCAAAGGCGCGTTTACCGGCGCGGTCAGCGCGCGCGAAGGGCTGTTTCAGGCGGCGGAGGGCGGTACGCTGTTTCTCGATGAAATCGGCGATATGCCGCAGACGCTGCAGGTTAAGCTGCTGCGCGTGTTGCAGGAGCGTAAGGTGCGTCCGCTGGGCAGCAACCGCGACCTTGATATCGACGTGCGCATCCTTTCCGCCACCCATCGCGATCTGCCGAAAGCGATGGAGAGACAGGAGTTCCGTGAAGATCTCTTCTACCGCCTGAATGTGGTCAGCCTGAAAATTCCGGCGCTGCATGAGCGCGCGGAGGATATTCCGCTGCTGGCGAATCATCTGCTGCGTCAGGCGGCGGAGCGGCACAAGCCTTTTGTCCGCAGCTTTTCTACCGATGCGATGAAGCGTCTGATGACCGCCAGCTGGCCCGGCAACGTGCGTCAGCTGGTGAACGTGATCGAGCAGTGTGTGGCGCTGACTTCGACGCCGGTAATTAGCGAAGCGCTGGTGGAGCAGGCGCTGGCGGGTGAAAACACCGCGTTGCCTACGTTCGTCGAAGCGCGCCATCAGTTTGAGCTGAACTACCTGCGCAAGCTGCTGCAAATGACGAAAGGCAATGTAACCAACGCAGCGCGGCTGGCGGGGCGCAACCGCACCGAATTTTACAAGCTGCTGGCGCGTCACGAGCTGGATGCCAACGACTTCAAAGAGTAGTTTTTACTGCCGCTTGCGCCGCCAGATATGGTAGCTTAGCCTGCGAAAAAGACAGGGCGTGTCCATCGCACGTATACTGAGTATTACCCGTCCGGCCACGGAGGGAGAGAAAAAGGGTCCGTTATGAAAAAGATTGACGCAATTATCAAACCGTTCAAGCTCGACGATGTACGCGAGGCGCTGGCCGAAGTCGGCATCACCGGCATGACCGTGACTGAAGTAAAAGGATTTGGCCGCCAGAAAGGGCATACGGAACTCTATCGCGGCGCGGAATATATGGTCGATTTTCTGCCGAAGGTTAAAATTGAGATCGTAGTGGCTGACGATATCGTCGATACCTGTGTCGATACCATTATGCAAACCGCGCAGACTGGCAAAATCGGCGATGGCAAAATCTTTGTGTACGATGTGGCGCGCGTAGTGCGCATCCGTACCGGCGAAGAAGACGAAGAAGCGATCTGATCGCCCGCGCTGAAAAAAGCCAGCCCCGTCAAAGGCTGGCTTTTTTATTATCTGAAGCAGGGCCGCTTCAGGTGGCGCCGTGCGACGTGAAACCCGTCGGGCGCCGAAATTACGCCAGCGCCAGCGCGACGGCGGCCTCGGCATGGATGCGCGTGGTGTCGAACAGCGGCACCTCTGCATCCTCTTGATCAATCAGCAGCGTAATCTCTGTACAGCCCATAATAATTGCCTCGGCGCCGCGCGCCACCAGTTCGGCAATCACCGCCCGGTATTTTTCACGCGAGGCGGCGTTGATATGGCCCAGGCATAGCTCCTGATAGATGATCTGATGCACGGTTTCACGTCCGGCCTCGTCCGGCACCAGCACCTCGATGCCGTACTGCTGCTCCAGGCGCGCTTTATAAAAGGGCTGCTCCATGGTGAAGCGGGTACCCAACAGGCCTACCTTGCCCGCGCCGGATGATTTCACCGCCTCGGCCGTCGCATCGGCGATGTGCAGCAGCGGCAGCGACGCCGCCGACTGAATGGCGGGGGCGACCTTATGCATAGTGTTAGTGCACAGCACGATAAAATCCGCATTGGCCGCCTGTAGCGCACGGGCGGCGTCGGCAAGCTTTTCACCCGCCGTCTGCCAGTCGCCGGTCGCCTGTAACTGTTCTATTTCATAAAAATCGACGCTGTACATCACCAGCCTGGCGGAGTGCAATCCGCCAAGCCGCGCCTGTACGCCTTCGTTGATGATTTTGTAATAAAGCGCCGTAGACTCCCAGCTCATTCCGCCCAGCAAACCGATCGTTTTCATTGCTCACCCGTGCATGCGTTGGTTCAAACGATCAGCTTAAACCACTTTATGCGGACCAAACACCTCATAGTGAATATGCTGGTTCGGCACGCCCGCGTCCAACAGCTGACGGGCAATGAATTGCATAAAGCCGACCGGGCCGCAGAGATAGAACTGACGGTCAGGCTCGTTCAGCTCGGACGCCACCACCGACAGATCCATCGTGCCCTGCGCATTGAAACGTCCGGCATCCGCGTCCAACGGCTGACGATACCAGGTATAGCTGTGGAAATGAGGCAGCTGTGCGCCGGTCTCTGCCACTTCGTTCGCGAACGCGTGCAGCGAGCCGTTTTCCGCCGCGTGCAGCCAGGTTACCGGCGCCGGATGTTTTTCCGCCGCCAAACCATGCAGCATTGATAGCATCGGCGTCAGGCCGACGCCTGCGGAGATCAGCGTCACCGGCATCGACGGAGCCGCCTGGAGGAAGAAATCGCCCGCCGGCGCCGCCAGATTAATCACATCGCCCACTTTCGCTTTGCCGTGCATCCAGCCGGAGACGGTGCCCTGTGGTTCATGTTTGACCGCGATGCGATAATGGTGGCCGTTCGGCGCATGGGTCAGTGAATACTGGCGAATTTCATGGTTGGCGAAATCGGGGTCCTGCACATGCACGCCCAAATACTGGCCGGGCTGGAAATCCGCTACCGGTTTGCCGTCGACCGGCGTCAGCGTAAAGCTTTTGATTACCTCGCTCTGCTGTTCGATCGCCTCAATACGGAAAGGGCGAGTGCCGCGCCAGCCGCCAGGTTTTTCTTCATTAGCGTGGTAAATCTCTTCTTCACGATTGATAAAGACGTTAGCCAGCACGCCGTAGGCTTTGGCCCAGGCCTCCAGGACTTCGTCGCCCGGGTGCAGCATCTCATCAATGGTCGCCAGCAGATGCTTGCCGACGATCTGATATTGCTCGGGCTTAACGGAGAAGCTGGTGTGCTTTTGCGCAATACGTTCCACCGCAGGCAGCAGGGCCGCCAGGTTGTCCAGATTGGCGCCATAGGCGCAGATAGCGTCGAATAACGCCTGACGCTGATCGCCGTTGCGCTGATTGCTCATATTGAACACATCTTTCAGCTCGGGATTATAGGTAAACATCCGGTCATAAAAGTGAGCGGTCAGGGCAGGGCCGGTGGCGGCGACGGCGGGGAGGGTGGACTTAACGGTAGCGATGGTTTGAGCATCAAGCATGGGCTTCTCCTGGTAGATTCATAACATGAATTTTATATGCATGTTAAAGGTTGCCGGTTGCGTTTGTAAATAAGACCGTAAAAATAAAGGGGGTTACTGTTAAGAGTAATGAAAAAACGGCAAGGTGGCGTTGAAGAAATATCCGATTCGCGTGGAGAGATAAATTGCCACCTAAGCCTTGCCAGCGCTCAAGCCAATCGTTTGCGTAAAAACCCGTCCCTGACGCTATGCTTCACCCTGCAAAAGGGTTTACACTGTTGGCCTTCGCCCGTCAGGGCTAAAAATTGCCGTTAAAAGTTAGCTGAGTCAGGAGATGCGGATGTTAAAGCGAGAGATGAACATTGCCGATTACGATGCCGAGTTGTGGCAGGCGATGGAGCAAGAAAAAGTGCGTCAGGAAGAGCATATTGAACTGATTGCTTCAGAAAACTACACCAGCCCGCGCGTCATGCAGGCGCAAGGTTCACAGCTGACCAATAAATATGCCGAAGGCTATCCGGGCAAACGCTACTATGGCGGTTGCGAATATGTCGATATCGTCGAGCAGCTGGCGATCGATCGCGCTAAAGCGCTGTTCGGCGCCGACTACGCCAACGTACAGCCGCACTCCGGTTCACAGGCTAACTTCGCGGTTTACACCGCGCTGCTACAGCCGGGCGATACTATTCTGGGCATGAACCTCGCACACGGCGGCCACCTGACGCACGGTTCGCCGGTCAACCTGTCCGGCAAACTTTACAATGTCGTGCCGTACGGCATCGATGAAACCGGCAAAATTAACTATGACGAGCTGGCTACTCTGGCGCAGCAGCATAAGCCGAAAATGATCATCGGCGGCTTCTCCGCCTATTCCGGCGTCTGCGATTGGGCGAAAATGCGTGAAATCGCCGACAGCGTTGGCGCTTACCTGTTTGTCGATATGGCGCACGTGGCGGGCCTGATCGCCGCAGACGTCTATCCGAACCCGGTTCCGCATGCGCATATCGTCACCACCACCACCCATAAAACTCTGGCGGGTCCGCGCGGCGGCCTGATCCTGGCGAAAGGCGGTGACGAAGATCTGTATAAAAAACTCAACTCCGCCGTCTTCCCTGGCGGCCAGGGCGGCCCGCTGATGCATGTGATTGCAGGCAAAGCCGTCGCGCTGAAAGAAGCGATGGAGCCGGAGTTTAAGGTTTATCAGCAGCAGGTTGCGAAAAACGCCAAAGCGATGGTGGAAGTTTTCCTGGAGCGCGGCTACAACGTAGTTTCCGGCGGCACCCATAACCATCTGTTCCTGCTGGATCTGGTGGATAAAAACCTGACCGGTAAAGAAGCGGACGCCGCTTTAGGACGCGCTAACATCACCGTTAACAAAAACAGCGTACCGAACGATCCGAAAAGCCCGTTCGTCACCTCCGGCATCCGTATCGGCACCCCGGCGGTGACCCGTCGCGGCTTTAAAGAAGCGGAAGTACGCGAGCTGGCCGGCTGGATTGTCGACGTGCTGGACAATATCAACGATGAAGCCACTATCGAACGCGTGAAGCAAAAAGTCCTCGAGATCTGCGCGCGCTTCCCGGTTTATGCCTGAGCTTAACCCTCTGCGCTAAACAAACGCCTCGTTCCTGTGAACGGGGCGTTTTTCTTTGTAAGCCGCCAAAATTGCTTATGTTTCGTTAATTTGCTAAACCAGGCGCCTCAATGGCGGGGGATATATGACGGTTCGTTCGACTTACTGGTTAGCACTCGGTTACTTCACCTACTTTTTTTGTTATGGCATCTGGTTGCCGTTCTGGGCGGTCTGGCTGAAAGGCACCGGCCTGGACGCAGAGAAGATTGGCCTGCTGCTCGGCGCCGGGATGATCGCCCGCTTTGTCGGCAGCCTGCTGATCGCGTCGCGCGTGCGCGATCCCTCTCAGCTGGTGCTGGCGCTGCGCCTGCTGGCATTGCTGACGCTGCTCTGCGCCGTCGGCTTCTGGGTAGGGCAGCAGTGGCTCTGGCTGCTGCTGGTAATGGTTGGCTTCAACCTCTTTTTCTCGCCGCTGGTACCGCTCAGCGATGCGCTGGCCGCCACCTGGACGCGGCAGATCGCGCTGCCCTACGGGCCGGTCAGGCTCTGGGGCTCGCTGGCGTTCGTGATCGGCTCGGCGCTTACCGGCATGCTGGTAACCGCCTGGAACAGCCAGGCGGTGCTGTCGCTGCTTAGCGTCGGCATCGTAATGATGCTGGGCGGCATGCTGCTGCGGCCCGCGGTAATGCCATTGGGCGACGCGCGCGAAGCGCAGAGCGCTGGCTGGGCCGAATGGAAAGCGATGCTGTGTGAAAATGCTGTCTGGCGCTTTTTACTCTGCGTGACGCTGATGCAGGGCGCGCACGCCGCCTATTAC
Organism: Mixta sp.; assembly: GCF_024610815.1. NCBI lineage: Bacteria > Pseudomonadati > Pseudomonadota > Gammaproteobacteria > Enterobacterales > Erwiniaceae > Mixta > Mixta sp. Next base: position 19,029 of record NZ_JANION010000035.1, on the reverse strand, counting down.
GGTTTCAGCGCTATTTGGTGGCAGGAGGCAGGCTACTCCGCCAGCGTAGTGGGTTATCTCTGGTCGCTGGGCGTGGTAGCGGAAATCGTTATCTTCGCCCTGAGCAATCGTCTCTTTCATCGTTGGGGCGCGCGCGATCTGCTGCTGCTCTCCGGCATTTGCGCTCTGGTGCGCTGGAGCCTGATGGCCAGCACCACGCAGCTGCCGTGGCTGATCGTGGCGCAAATCCTGCACTGCGGCAGCTTTACCGTCTGTCATCTGGCGGCGATGCGTTTTATCGCTGCGCGGCAGGGCGGGGAAGTGATTCGGATGCAATCGGTTTACTCCGCGCTGGCGATGGGCGGCGGCATCGCGGTGATGACCATGGTATGCGGCGTGCTGTTCAACGCGCTACAGGGCAAGATCTTCTGGGTAATGGCGCTGCTGGTGGTGCCGGCGCTGTTTTTACGACCGCGCGCGCAGGCGCAGAAAGCTTCAGGACTCCAGCAGTAGACGGATGCGCTGCTGCTGCTGCGCGGTGAAAGGCTGCTGCGCATGAATCAGCGGCGGTGAGTAGAGCGGGAGCGGGGTGGTGTAAGGTGAAATCACCAGCGTCACCCCCTTTGGCGCGCCGTCACGCTGAAAGTCGCGCATCGGCAAATATTTCACGCTCAGCGGCAGCAGCGTCAGCTCGCGCAACTGCTCCTCCAGCCGACTCTCCAGCGCCGCGTTCTCTCCGGTTAACAGCAGCACCTGCTTTTCCTGCAGGGCATTCTCCTGCATCAGCCATGCGCCGAAAATTACTGCAATCAGCCCCAGCTCCTCCGCCGAAAAGCGGATGCCGTAGTGATTTTCAAACGCTTCAATCGCCGTGCGCGTGGCGCGCAGCAGGCGCGGATAGAGGCGTATTACCTCTTCCGACAGGCTTTTGTCGATGCCTACCGCGAAATGACAGCGATCCAGCGCCTGCGCCAGATGGGTATAGAGCTGGCTGCACAGCCCGCGCTCGTCGCTGAAGCGCATGCCGGACTGCGCCTGAAAACGCGCGATCAGCAGCCGCGTCTGTTCCAGCAGTTGCTGTTCCCACAGCTGCTGCGCCAGGCCGACGGAGGGGGCGTGAATCATGCTGAACAGCAGCGTGAAAAAATCGATTTCGCTGGCGTCGGGTGCAAAACGGCAGCGCCGCTGCCAGTGGCGAATAACATCCTGCGCCGCCAGCCGCTCCGCTTTCTTTTCCAGCCACTGTCGCTGCTGCGCATTGAAGGCGGCGAGGCGCGTATGGCAAAGCGAATATTGCATAAACAGCTGCAAAAACAGCCGATCGCGTGGACTGAAGTTGCGCTGCAGGCGTCCGGCACAGTGCTGGATCAACGCCTGCAGGTTATGTTCGTCGTAGAGCAGCTTCTCGATTTGCCGCGTCTGCAAATGCTGACGCAGCGCCGGGGTAAAAGTATTTTCAATAAAAACCGGAGAGACGCGCAGCGCGCGGCGCAGCCAGTGCAGCAGGCACAGGCGTCGGTCCAGTTCGCTGCCCTGTAATAACAGGCTGCCATCCTGTTGATAATGGATGCCAAGCTGATGGTAACGCTGGATCTCCTCATCAACCTCCGCTATATCTTGCCGGGCAAGCGACGGGTCCACACCATTGAGTTGGCACAGACTTTCCAGGGTCAGCAAGGGATCGGGCAGATAGAGCATTAACAGGAGATGACAACGACGCTGGGAACTGGAGAAGAGTGGTGCTGTGGTTGTAGCAGAACTCATCGTAGATTTTCCGGTCAGTCATACCAAAAATAAGCATAGACAACCGTTGTGACGCCAGGCGGCAGCCGCCATTTTTTTATCCAGACGTAAACCTGGCTCACAAAATTGCAGAACAGGAAAATGCATGACAGCGAAATTGTTATCTTATAACATCTACAAACGCGCCGTTTTTGCCATGGCTGCGCTGGCGCTATCGCCTTTAGCCTGGTCTCACCCGCACAGCTTTATCAGCATGCAAACAACGCCGGTAATCGATAAAGATGCGCTGACAGGATTGAAAATGGTCTGGACGATGGATGAAATTACCTCTGCCGATCTGCTGTATGATGCAGGCAGCGCCGCACCCGATTCGCCAGTATGGAAAAAGCTGGCGGCGGAAGTGATGGCTAACGTGCTGGCTCAGCACTACTTTACCGAATTCTGGCATCAGGGCCGCGCGGTAAAGTTCGATAATCTGCCGCCCTCTTATCAGCTGACGCGCAGCGGCGCAAAAGCGGTGCTGACCTTTGTGCTGCCGCTGGCGCAGCCGCAGAAGCTGGCGGGTCAGACCTACACCTTCAGTACTTTCGATCCCACTTATTTTGTCGATATGACTTACAGCGATGCGCAGGCGCTCAGCCTGCCGGATGCGCTAAAAACGCGCTGTAAACTGACGCTGCAAGCGCCAAAGCCGGACGCCTCGTTGAAAGCGTTCGCCCTGTCGCTGGATAAAGCCGACGCGCCGCCGGAAAGCATGGACCTTGGCCGCCAGTTCGCCCAAACGGTAACCTTCTCATGTCCTCAATCCTGACAGAAAAACGCTGCGCGCGCCGGGGTGGTCTCTGGCCGCTCTGGGGAACGCTTGTCCTGCTGCTGGCGGGCACTTTCGCCGCCTGGTGGTACTGGCCGCAGCTATTGCTGCAAAGCGTAAACTGGCAGAAAGCGCTGCATCAGGAGATGATCGCCGTACTGCAACGTGTCGCTCAGCAACCGGGGCAGGCGGGCGCGACGCTGCTTGGCTTTAGTCTGCTGTATGGCGTCCTGCATGCGCTGGGGCCGGGACATGGCAAAGTGGTGATCGCCACTTTCCTCGCCACCCATCCGACGCGGCTAAAAACCAGCCTGAAGCTGACGCTGGCGGCGGCTATTGTGCAGGGCCTCGTGGCGGTGGCGCTGGTCACTTTGATGCTGGGTATTTTGCAACTCTCTTCCCGCCAGCTGCATCTCAGCAGTTTCTGGCTGGAAAAGGGCAGCTATCTGCTGGTGATCGGGCTGGGTGTCTGGCTGTGCTGGCGCGCGCTGCGTCAGCTAATGCGCCAGCGCACGCCAGCACAGCGAATCCAGCGGCTGCGTCCGCCTGAACATAGCCATGACGCTCACTGCGGCTGCGGTCATCAGCATCTGCCGGACAGCGAGCAGCTGGCGCGCGCGACCGGCTGGAAAACCTCGTTGCTGGTGGTGCTGTCGATGGGGCTGCGCCCCTGTTCCGGCGCGATCATGATGCTGCTTTTTTCGCGGGTGATTGGCGTCTACGGCTGGGGCGTGGTCAGCGCGCTGGCGATGGCGGTCGGCACCGCGCTGACGGTGTCGGCAATGGCGCTGCTGGTGCAGAGTTCGCGCACGCTGGCCATACGGTTAAACCGGCGGGCGACGCCAGCGCGCTGGCAACGCGTCGCGCTGCAAAGTCTGGCGCTGGCCGGCGGCGCGCTGCTGATCGCCGGCGGCGTCATGCTATGGCTCAGCGCACAACCGGCCCTCTCCGGCGGCCTGCGTCCGCTGGGCTGAACCACGCCTGAAAAAGCATAAAAAAATGCCGCGCCTTCCCGAAGGAGGACGCGGCATTTTTATTGCGGAGAGATTAACGCTTCAGCGCATCGCTCAGCTCGTCGCGCATGGCGGCCAGCAGCGATTTTACAACGCGTGGATTGCCAGCAACCAGGTTGCCGGAGGTCATAAAGCCGTGACCACCGGTAAAGTCGGTGACCAGCGAGCCCGCTTCACGTGCGATCAGTTCACCCGCGGCGAAATCCCACGGCTTCAGGCCGATTTCAAAATAGCCGTCAACGCGGCCAGCGGCGACATAGCAGAGGTCCAGCGCGGCGGAACCGGTGCGGCGGAAATCGGCGCACTGGGTAAAGAGCTTGCCAACCAGTTTCATATAAGTTGCGGCGTGCTGTTTCTGCTTGAACGGGAAGCCGGTCGCCAGAATGGTGCCGTCCAGGTCGCGCGCGGTGCTGCCGCGCAGACGGTAGCCGTTCAGCTGTGCGCCCTGACCGCGTACCGCGGTAAAGAGTTCGTTGCGCATAGGATCGTAAACCACGGCGACTTCGGTACGGCCTTTGATGCGTACGGCGATAGAAACGGCGAAATGGGGCAGGCGTTTAATAAAGTTGGTGGTGCCATCCAGCGGATCGATAACCCATTGCACATCCTGGTCTTCTGCCGACAGTTCGCCACTCTCTTCACCAATAATGGTGTGCTGCGGGTAAGATTTACGAATCACCTCAATAATCAGGCGCTCGGCGTCGCGGTCAACATTGGTCACGAAATCGTTGCTGCCTTTCTGGCTGGCTTCAACGGCGTCCGGGGTTTCGTAATTTTTGGCGATTAAATTGCCGGCCTTGCGCGCAGCGCGCACGGCGATGTTGAGCATCGGATGCATCAGTATCTCTCGCTGGATGTTAAAGAACGGGGAAAACGGCGCGGAGTATAGCAGGGAGATCGGAAAATGTCCTGCATTTATGTTAGCATGTACGAATTATCTCACTGACCGCCGAGTTGTATGCTGCAAAATATTCGTATTGTGCTGGTGGAGACCTCTCACACTGGCAATATGGGTTCCGTCGCCCGCGCGATGAAAACCATGGGGCTGACTAACCTTTATCTGGTTAATCCGCTGGTCAAACCTGACTCTCAGGCTATCTCTCTCGCCGCCGGCGCCAGCGATGTGATCGGCGATGCGGCCATCGTCGATTCGCTGGATGAAGCGATTGCGGGCTGTAGCCTGGTGGTCGGCACCAGCGCCCGCTCGCGCACGCTGCCGTGGCCGATGCTGGACGCGCGTGAATGCGGCGTCAAATGCGTGGAAGAGGGCGCGCAGGCGCCGGTCGCCATCGTATTTGGCCGCGAGCGCGTCGGTCTGACCAACGACGAACTGCAAAAGTGCCATTATCACGTGGCGATTCCGGCTAACCCGGAATACAGCTCGCTCAATCTGGCGATGGCGGTACAGATCCTGGCGTATGAAGTGCGCATGGCTTTCCTGCAAAGCGGCCGCACTGAACAGCCGCAGTATGAAGAGAGTCCCTATCCGTTGGTGGATGACCTTGAGCGCTTTTATCAGCATCTGGAGCAGATGATGGTTAACAGCGGCTTCATTCGCCAGGGCAATCCGGGTCAGGTGATGAGCAAACTGCGTCGCCTTTATACCCGCGCGCGCCCGGAGCGTGACGAGCTGAATATCCTGCGCGGCATGCTCTCTTCCTTTGAGAAAAAGCGCGGCGACAGCTGAAAGCGACAGCCCCGGCGTAGCGTAATACTTGAGTGTTTTACCAGGTTAAATAGTTGACCAAAACACTCAGGAATGTCAGACTTGCGACCATCATCAGTAAACTCCGATAACCGGGTATAACAGAAGGTCACCAGGCTATGAGACTGACATCAAAAGGCCGTTACGCCGTTACCGCAATGCTTGACGTTGCGCTGCACTCACATGAAGGGCCGGTGCCGCTGGCTGATATTTCAGAGCGTCAGGGGATCTCTCTTTCTTATCTTGAACAGCTGTTCTCGCGCCTGCGTAAAAATGGCCTGGTCGCCAGCGTGCGCGGACCGGGCGGCGGCTACCTGCTGGGCAAAAGCGCGGCGGATATCGCCGTCGGCGCGGTGATCACCGCCGTTGACGAATCGGTCGACGCAACGCGCTGTCAGGGCAAAGAGGGCTGCCAGGGCGGAGAGCGCTGTCTGACTCACGTGCTATGGCACGATTTAAGCGAACGCATCAGTGATTTTCTTAACAATATTACGCTGGCCGAGCTGGTGAATAATAAAGAGATCCTGGACATAGCGGATCGCCAGAACAATGAGACGCGCCGTATGGCGAATGGGCGTACGCAGGAAACCATTAATATAAATCTGCGCGCCTGATTTTATTTGAATTGAAGCGATGTACGGAGCTTAAGAGCAATGAAATTACCGATTTACCTGGATTATTCCGCTACGACGCCGGCCGACCCGCGCGTGGCGGAAAAAATGATGCAGTATCTCACCCTGGACGGGACTTTCGGTAACCCCGCCTCACGTTCGCACCGTTTTGGCTGGCAGTCTGAAGAGGCGGTGGATATCGCCCGTAATCAGATCGCCGAGCTGGTTGGCGCCGATCCGCGCGAAATCGTTTTTACCTCTGGCGCGACCGAATCCGACAACCTGGCGATTAAAGGCGCAGCGCAGTTCTACCAGAAAAAAGGCAAGCACATTATCACCAGCAAAACCGAGCATAAAGCGGTGCTGGATACCTGCCGCCAGCTGGAGCGCGAAGGGTTTGAAGTGACTTACCTGGCGCCGCAGAGCAACGGCATCATCGATCTGAAAGCGCTGGAAGCGGCGATGCGTGACGACACCATTCTGGTTTCCATCATGCACGTCAACAACGAAATCGGCGTGGTGCAGGATATCGCCACCATCGGCGAAATGTGCCGCGCGCGCGGTATCATTTACCACGTTGACGCTACCCAGAGCGTTGGCAAACTGCCTATCGATCTTAGCCAGCTGAAAGTCGATCTGATGTCTTTCTCCGCGCATAAAATCTATGGTCCGAAAGGCATCGGCGCGCTCTACGTGCGTCGCAAGCCGCGCATCCGTCTGGAAGCGCAGATCCACGGCGGCGGTCACGAGCGCGGCATGCGTTCCGGTACGCTGCCGGTGCATCAGATTGTCGGCATGGGCGAAGCTTACCGTATCGCGAAAGAAGAGATGGAAAGCGAAATGGCGCGTCTGCGCACGCTACGTAACCGCCTGTGGGACGGCCTGAAAGATATCGAAGAAGTCTATCTTAACGGCGACCTGGAACAGGGCGCGCCGAACATCCTCAACGTCAGCTTCAACTACGTTGAAGGCGAATCGCTGATCATGGCGCTGAAAGACCTGGCGGTCTCCTCCGGTTCCGCCTGTACCTCCGCCAGCCTGGAACCTTCTTACGTGCTGCGCGCGCTGGGCATGAGCGATGAACTGGCCCACAGTTCCATTCGTTTCTCCCTCGGCCGCTTCACTACCGAAGAAGAGATTGATTACACCATCGCACTGGTGCGCAAATCTATTGGCCGTCTGCGCGACCTCTCTCCGCTGTGGGAGATGTTTAAAGCGGGCGTGGATTTGAACAGCATTGAATGGGCGCATCACTAATTTCAGGTTTCAGGAGAACAGATCATGGCTTACAGCGAAAAAGTAATCGATCACTACGAAAATCCACGCAACGTCGGCTCTTTTGACAACAGCGATCCTTCTATCGGCAGCGGCATGGTCGGCGCGCCGGCGTGCGGCGACGTGATGAAGCTGCAAATCAAGGTCAGCGACGCGGGCATCATTGAAGACGCGCGCTTCAAAACCTACGGTTGCGGCTCCGCCATCGCCTCCAGCTCGCTGATTACCGAATGGGTAAAAGGCAAATCGCTGGACGAAGCGGCGGCGATCAAGAACACGCAGATTGCTGAAGAACTGGAACTGCCGCCGGTGAAAATTCACTGCTCCATTCTGGCTGAAGATGCGATCAAGGCCGCTATCGCGGATTACAAGAGCAAGAAAGACACACAGTAAGGGGGAGTTATGTCCATTACCCTGAGCGAAAGCGCGGCAACGCGCGTGAATGCCTTTCTGCACAATCGTGGCAAAGGTTTCGGTTTACGTCTCGGCGTACGCACCTCCGGCTGTTCCGGCATGGCTTACGTGCTGGAATTTGTGGATGCCCCTGAGCCGGAAGATACCGTCTTCGAAGATAAAGGCGTGAACGTGGTCATCGACCCGAAAAGCCTGATCTATCTCGACGGGACCGAGCTCGATTTCGTGAAGGAAGGTCTGAACGAAGGCTTCAAGTTCAACAATCCGAACATGAAAGATGAATGCGGCTGCGGAGAAAGCTTCAACGTATAAGCGTTGACGCAGCGGCAGGACAGATCGCTCCGGTAACGGAGCGATGCTATGCATTCCTCTGTATTAACCGAGTCTCCTATGGATTACTTCACCCTTTTTGGTCTGCCGCAGTCGTTTGAGATTGATGCGGCCCAGCTCACCGCCCGCTTTCAGGAACTGCAGCGTCAGTTCCACCCCGATCGTTTCGCTTCCCAGCCGGAGCGCGAGCGCCTGCAGGCGCTGCAACAGGCCGCTACCATCAATCAAGGTTACCAGGCGCTGCGTCAGCCGCTGCCGCGCGCGGAATATCTGTTGTCGCTGCACGGTTTCGATATCAATAACGAACAGCATACGATGCGCGACACCGCTTTTCTGATGGAGCAGCTGGCGCTGCGCGAAGAACTGGACGCAATCGAAAACGCCCCGGACGCCGAGGCGAAGCTGCAGGCTTTTATGCAGCGCATTGAGGCGATGATGCAGCAGCGCAGCGCGCAGATGCGTCAGGAGCTGGCCGACGCCCGCTGGGAAACGGCTGCGGACACGGTGCGCAAGCTGCGTTTTCTCGCTAAACTGCGCAGCCAGTCAGAAGCGCTGGAAGAGAAGCTGCTTGATTTTTAACCGGGAAGATTAACATGGCGTTATTACAAATCAGCGAGCCGGGGCAGAGCGCCGCGCCGCATCAACGTCGTCTGGCCGTCGGCATCGATCTGGGGACCACCAACTCATTAGTCGCCACCGTGCGCAGCGGCCAGGCAGAAACCCTGCCCGATGCGCAGGGACGCCATCTGCTGCCCTCTGTGGTGCAATATCAGGCGCAGCAAAGCCTGGTAGGATGGGAAGCGCGCCAGCAGGCGGCGGCCGATCCGGTCAATACCATCAGTTCGGTCAAGCGTCTGATGGGCCGCTCGTTGGCGGACATCCAACAGCGTTATCCCCACCTTCCTTACCAGCTTCAGCCAAGCGAAAACGGCCTGCCGCTGATCCAGACTGCCGCGGGCACGCTGAATCCGGTGCGCGTCTCCAGCGACATTCTGCAAACGCTGGCGGCGCGCGCGCGCGAAAGTCTGGGAGGCGATTTGGATGGCGTAGTGATCACCGTGCCCGCCTATTTTGACGACGCGCAGCGTCAGGGCACGCGCGACGCCGCACGGCTGGCGGGCCTGCATGTGTTGCGTCTGCTTAACGAGCCGACGGCGGCGGCGATCGCCTACGGTCTCGACTCCGGTCAGGAAGGGATGATCGCGGTCTACGATCTGGGCGGCGGCACCTTTGATATTTCCGTGCTGCGCCTGAGCCGCGGGGTCTTTGAAGTGCTGGCTACCGGCGGCGATTCGGCGCTGGGCGGTGATGATTTCGATCACCTGTTGGCTGACTGGCTGCGCGAGCAGGCGAGCCTGCACGATCGCGCCGATCATGGCGTGCAGCGTCAGCTACTGGATAGCGCCATCGCGGTAAAAATCGCGCTCAGCGACAGCGACAGCGTGCCGGTTACGCTGGGCGACTGGCAGGGCGTAGTGACGCGCGACGATTTTAACGGCCTGATCGCCGGGCTGGTGAAGCGTACGCTGATGGCGTGCCGTCGCGCGCTGAAAGATGCGGGCGTCACCCCGGAAGAGGTGTTGGAAGTGGTAATGGTCGGCGGCTCTACCCGCGTGCCGCTGGTGCGTGAAAAGGTGGGCGAATTCTTTGGCCGACAACCGTTAACCACCATCGATCCCGATAAGGTCGTCGCCATCGGCGCGGCGATTCAGGCTGATATTCTGGTCGGCAACAAGCCGGACAGCGAAATGCTGCTGCTGGACGTCATTCCGCTCTCGTTAGGACTGGAGACCATGGGCGGCCTGGTGGAGAAAGTGATCCCGCGCAATACGACCATTCCGGTGGCGCGCGCGCAGGAATTCACCACCTTTAAGGATGGCCAGACGGCGATGAGCATTCATGTGCTGCAGGGCGAGCGCGAGCTGGTTTCCGACTGCCGTTCCCTGGCGCGCTTTGCGCTGCGCGGCATTCCGGCGATGCCCGCAGGCGGCGCGCACATTCGCGTCACTTTCCAGGTGGATGCGGACGGCCTGCTGAGCGTGACGGCGATGGAGAAATCCACCGGCGTCGAAGCCTCTATTCAGGTAAAACCCTCCTACGGACTGACGGAAAACGAAATCGCCAGCATGATTACCGACTCCATGACCTGGGCGCAGCAGGACGTTGCGGCGCGCAGGCTGGCGGAACAGAAGGTGGAAGGCCTGCGGGTGCTGGAAAGTCTCGAAGGCGCGCTGGCGGAAGACGCCGCGCTGCTGAGCGCGGAAGAACTGCACGCTATTCAACAGGCGCAGCGTCAGCTGCAGGAAGCCATTCGCGGCGATGAGGTCGACACCATCAGCGCGGCGGTAAAACAACTCGATAAAGTAACCCAGGATTTTGCCGCCCGTCGTATGGACAATTCCGTCCGTCGCGCGCTGGCCGGGCATTCTGTGGATGAGGTTTGATCAATGCCTAAAATTGTCTTTTTGCCCCACCAGGATCTGCTGCCGGAAGGCGGCGTGTTTGACGCAGCCCAGGGCGAAACCATCCTTGACGTCGCCCTGCGCAACGGCATCGATCTGGAACATGCCTGCGAAAAATCGTGTGCCTGCACCACCTGCCACTGCATCGTGCGCGAAGGCTTCGACTCGCTGCCGGAAAGCAGCGAAGACGAGGACGATATGCTGGATAAAGCCTGGGGACTGGAGCCGGAAAGCCGTCTCAGTTGCCAGGCGCGGGTAACCGACGAAGATTTAGTGGTGGAAATTCCGCGCTACACCATTAACCACGCGCGCGAACATTAATCGTTAAAAACGGGTCGGCCTTCAAGCCGGCCCGTTTTTGTCTGAGGAAAGATCATGGGACTGAAATGGACCGACAGCCGTGAAATCGGCGAAGCTTTGTATGATGCTTACCCGGATACCGATCCAAAAACGGTGCGTTTTACTGATATGCATCGCTGGATCTGTCAGCTTGAAGCGTTCGATGACCAGCCTGATGCCTCCAGTGAAAAGATTCTGGAAGCGATACTGCTGGTCTGGCTGGATGAGTTTGAATAATCTCTCAGGTACCTCCGTTTCAGATAAAGAAAAGGGACCACGTTAATGGCAACTGAAAAGATGAATATCGCGCTGTCGACTGCGGCAGCCGACGCGCGCTGGGGTGAAAAAGCGATCCTCAGCAGCAGCAATGAAGGCATGACCATTCACCTGACCGGCGGCGACGCGCTGGCGACCATTCAGCGCGCGGCGCGCAAGATCGACGGGCAGGGCGTCCGACACGTTTTTCTCAGCGGCGACGGCTGGGATCTGGAGAAAAGCTGGGCTTTCTGGCAGGGCTATCGCGGTCCGAAAGGCGAGCGCAGCGTTGACTGGGCGCCGCTTGGCGACAACGAACGCGCCGAGCTGGAATATCGTCTGAGCATCATCGACTGGGTACGCGATATCATTAACCAGCCGGCGGAAGAACTGGGCCCGGAACAGTTGGCCCGTCGGGCAGTGGATCTGATCGCTAAATACGCTGGCGATGCGGTCAGCTATCGCATTACTAAAGGCGACGATCTGCGTGAACAGAACTATATGGGCCTGCATACCGTTGGACGCGGCTCTACCCGCGGCCCGGCGCTGCTGGCACTGGACTATAACCCTGGCGGCGATGAAAACGCGCCGGTTTACGCCTGTCTGGTGGGTAAAGGAATTACCTTCGACACCGGCGGTTACAGCCTGAAGCCGAGCGCCTTTATGGACTCGATGAAGTCCGATATGGGCGGCGCCGCCACCGTGACCGGCGCGCTGGCCCTGGCGATCGCGCGCGGCCTTAATAAGCGTGTGAAGCTCTATCTCTGCTGCGCCGACAACATGGTGAGCGGCAATGCGTTCCGCCTCGGCGACATCATTCGCTATCGCAACGGTAAAACCGTTGAGGTGATGAACACCGATGCGGAAGGGCGCCTGGTGCTGGCCGACGGGCTGATTGACGCCAGCCAGCAACAGCCCCAGCTGCTGATCGACGCCGCGACCCTGACCGGCGCCGCCAAGACCGCGCTGGGCAACGATTACCACGCGCTGTTTACCTTTGACGACGCGCTGGCGCAGCAGCTGTTAAGCAGCGCAGAGAGCGAGAATGAAGCCTTCTGGCGCCTGCCGCTGGCGGAATTCCATCGCAGCCATCTGTCATCGAACTTCGCCGATCTCAACAACATCGCCGGAGCGGCGCACACCGCAGGCGCCAGCACCGCCGCCGCGTTTCTGTCGCATTTCGTCAGCAACTATCAGCAGGGCTGGCTGCATATCGACTGCTCCGCGACCTATCGCAAAGGCGCGGTTGAGCAATGGTCTGCGGGCGCGACCGGGCTTGGCGTGCGCACTATCGCCAACCTGCTGCTGAAATAAGCGTGCGGAGCCGGTGGCAAACCGGCTCCGATTGAAAAGCGGAAAGAGCATGAATCACACTGAAAATAATCCTAACCAACGTCTGGAAGAGGTGCTGAAGCTGGCGGCCACCGAGCCGGCGCATCGGCCTGAATTTTTCGCACTGCTGATGGAAGCCAGCGTGTGGGTGCCTGGCACCAGCACCGGCGAACAGCTGGACGCCAGCACGCCGGTCGATCTGCAACACTGGGAAAAAGAGGACGGCACCAGCGTCATTCCCTTTTTTACCTCAGAAGCGGCGATGGCTGAGGCGACGGAAGGCGAGCAGTCTTACGTCATGCTGCCGGTGCGCACGCTGTTCGGAATGACGCTTGGCGAAACGCTGTTTCTCAATCCTAAGCTTTCGGCGGGAAAAGAGTTCTCCGCGCGAGAGATCGCGCATCTGCTTGGCGAAGAGGGCGACGCCCTGAGCCAGCAGACGATCCTGGAAGGCGGCGAACCGCTGCTGTTGTCGGAAATCGCCGAGCCGCCGGCGCAGATGATCGACTCCCTGACGCAGCTGTTCAGCAAACATAAGCAGGTGCGCCGGGCGTTTGTCGCTCATATCAAAGAGCAAGCTGACGATCGGCCTAACCTGCTGATCGGCATTGAAGCCGATGGCGATATCGATAACATCATTCGCGCCGCTGGCGCGGTGGCGACCGATACGCTGCTGGAGGATGAGCCGGTCGATATCTGCGAGGTGGTTGACGGCGAACAGGGCATCAGCCACTTTTTTACCGCGCACATCACGCCATTTTATGAGCGCCGCTGGGGCAGCTTCCTGCGTGAATTTAAAGGCGGCCAGCGTATTATCTGACGCGCGACGGCGGCAAAGCTTATGACGTGAAAGCGATAACGCATAAGAGCAGAAGCGGCAACCCTTAAGGGAAGGGACAGCGACGCCGTCCCTTTTTACCCTTCTGCGGTTGCGCCGCTTTCAGGCTCTGGTTTTTACGCCGCTGCGCGGCGAAAATATCAGGCGTTTTTCGTCAGCGGCAGATCGTCGCGGCTGCCCCATTCGCTCCAGGAACCGTCGTAAAGCTTCACGTCTTTGATGCCCAACGCCGTCAGCGCCAGGATAGCGACGACCGCCGTCACGCCTGAGCCGCAGCTGGCAACCACCGGCCTCGTTAAATCGACGCCGTGGCGCTGAAAAATCTCGCGCAGCTCCGCTTCCGGCTTCAGCTGCCCGTTGGCCACCAGTTCGCCCCACGGCACGTTCAGGCTGCCGGGGATATGGCCGCGCCGCAATCCCGGACGCGGCTCGTCGACTTCGCCATTGAAACGGTTGGCCGGGCGCGCGTCAACCAGCTGCGCCGTGCCCTCATGACTGATCAACAGTACATCGGTCACGCTTTTCACCAGGCTGGCGTCGTAATGGGCCTCAAATTCCGCCTCCGGCAGCGCCACGTCGCCGGTTTGCAGCGTATAGCCCGCCTGTTTCCAGCCCGCCAGCCCGCCGGCCAGCAATGAAACGCGCTCAACGCCGAACGCGCGCAGCATCCACCAGGCGCGCGGCGCGGAAAAGAGATTGCCCTCGTCATACACCACCAGATGCTTGCTGCTGTCAACGCCCAGCTCGCGCATCGCCACGGCGAAAGACTCCGCGCGCGGCATCATATGCGGGTAAGGGCTGTTGCGATCGGAAAGCTGCTCGATATCGAAAAAAGGCGCGTTGGGCAGGTGCCCGGCGCGGTATTCGGCGCACACATCGCGCAGGTTTTCCTGGCCCGCTGGAACCATGCGCGCGTCGATAACCTGTAGATCGGCATCATTCTGGTGTTCGGATAACCACTGTGCGGTTACAAAGAGAGCGGATGTCATAACAACCTCAATATCCATTGATGTGCAGTGAGTGTCGACGATCTCGCGACCCATCTCAAGATCCAATCAGCGATGCTGCGAGCGGGCTTATAGATTCGGAAAGTCGACCGCATAAAGCGGATCGTCCTGACGGATTGTTACATCGGTTTTGCGGCGACGCGCGCAATAAAAAGCAGCCGATACGATTAGCGCTTGCCGGAATGTCCTATTGGCGCGATAACCCAGACCAGCGTGAAATGAATCAGGACTGTTAAATTTTTTTACTTTCAGGTGATAATAGTAACCCCATTTTACAAGGCGTTTGCGCCATGGAGAAAATATGTCCGGGTTAAGGTACAGGGCTGGCGCGGCGCTGCTGCTGTCATTGCTGCTGCTGAGCGGTTGTGATGATGATAACGATAAAGTAACGCCGCCTGCCGTTACGGCCAGCAAGGCGACAACGGCGCAGCCCGGCGCGCCGGCGATGAGCGATGAACAGCGAGCCGCACAGCTGGCGCGTGAGCAGGGCAAGCCGCTGCAGGTGATCGATATTTCAGAAGTGCAGCTTGACGGCGCCAGCACGCTGGTCGTTACTTTTTCCGTCTCGCTGGACGACCAGCAAAACTTTAGCCAGTACGCTCACCTGACCGACAGCAAAAGCGGCGTTGTTGAGGGCGGCTGGGAGCTTTCGCCCAACCGCAAAGAGCTGCGTTTCCGCCACCTGGAGCCAGCGCGCCAGCTAAAAGCGCGCATCGACAGCGGACTGAAGGCGGCGAATGGCGCCACGCTGGAGACGGCGGCGGAGCAGACGCTGACCACGCGCGATATTCAGCCGATGGTGGGTTTCGCCAGTCGCGGTTCGCTGCTGCCGACGCGCATCGTCAAAGGGCTGCCGGTAATGGCGCTTAACGTCAATCAGGTGGACGTCGACTTTTTCCGTATCAAAACCGCCTCGCTCCCTTCCTTCATCGCCGACTGGCAATATGGCAACAGCCTGCAGATCTGGCAGTCTGAATCGCTGCTGCAGAAGGCGGATCTGATCTATACCAGCCGCTTCGATCTTAACCCGGCGCGCAATACCCGTGAACAGCTACAGCTGCCGCTCGGCGATATCAAGCCGCTGGCGCAGCCCGGCGTCTACCTGGCGGTGATGAAGCAGGCGGGCAGCTACAGCTATAGCAATGCGGCCACGCTATTTACGCTCAGCGATATCGGCCTTTCGCTGCATCAGTTCCCGCAGCAGGTCGATCTCTTCAGCCAGCGTTTAGAAGATGGCGCGCCGCTGGAAGGCGTGACGCTGACCATGCTGGATGAAAAAGGACAGACTCTGAATCAGGCGACGACCGATGACCAGGGACACGTATCGCTGCCCTGGCAGGCAAAGGCGAAACTGATCCTGGCGACGAAAAACGATCAAACCTCGCTGCTCGATCTCCGCCGTCCGGCGCTCGATCTGGCGGAATTCGCCGTGGCCGGTCCTGAAGGCTATGACAAACAGCTGTTTATTTTTGGTCCGCGCGATCTTTATCGTCCTGGCGAAACGCTGATCGCCAATGCGCTGATGCGCGACGCCGATGGCAAACCACTGCCGCCGCAGCCGGTTAAACTGGAAATCGTTAAGCCGGACGGCGATGTGGCGCGTACCCAGGTCTGGCAGCCGGAAAACGGCCTGTGGCAGCTGCGTTATCCGCTACCGCAGGGCGCGCCGACCGGACGCTGGATGCTGCGCGTAGATACAGGCGATGGCCGACCGCGTCAGTGGCCATTCAGCGTAGAAGACTTTATGCCGGAGCGTATGGCGCTCAGCCTGTCGGCCAGCGTTGATCCGGTCGCACCGGATAACGACATTACCTTTCACGTTAACGGGCGCTATCTGTATGGCGCGCCCGCAGCGGGCAATCGCCTACAGGGACAGCTGTTCTTACGTCCCGATCGCGAAGCGGTGAAGTCACTGCCCGGCTATCAGTTCGGCGACATCGCCGAAGCGGGTTTGAAGCGTAATCTGGATGAGATCGATCTGACGCTAGATCCGCAGGGCGAAACCGCCGTCGCCACGCAGTCTTCCTGGCAGGAGGTGCATTCGCCAGCGCAGCTGATCCTGCAGGCCAGCCTGCTGGAAAGCGGCGGCCGTCCGGTGACGCGCCGCGTCAGTCAGGCGATCTGGCCCGCCGAAGTGCTGCCCGGCATCCGTCCGCTGTTCAGCAGCAAAGAGGTTTACGACTACCGTAACGATACCTCTACCGCGCAGCCGGTCGTGGATGAAAACGGCAGCGCGGAATTCAGTATCGTGCTGGCCAACGCGCGCGGTGAAAAGATCACCGGCCAGGACGTTGAAGTGCGACTGATTCGCGAGCGACGCGATTACTACTGGAGCTTCGCTGAAGGTGAGGGTTGGCAGTCGCGTTACGATCAAAAAGATTTGATTGAAGAGACGCGGCGGCTGACGCTGTCGGAACAAGGGGAAGCGAAGGTCGCTTTTCCGGTGGAGTGGGGCCCTTATCGCATTGAAGTCGCAGCGCCCGATGAAACCGCCCGCAGCAGCGTCCGCTTCTGGGCGGGCTACAGCTGGCAGGACAATACCGACGGCACCGGCGCCGTACGGCCCGATCAGGTGAAGCTGAAGCTGGATAAAGCCAACTATCAGCCGGGCGAAAGGGCACAGGTGCATATTGAAGCGCCTGCGGCGGGCAAAGGCTACCTGATGGTGGAGTCGAGCAACGGCCCGCTCTGGTGGCAAACGGTCGATGTGCCTGCTGGCGGGGTGGATGTCGCCGTTCCCATTGATAAGGCGTGGCGTCGTCACGATCTTTACTTCAGCGCGCTGGTCATCCGCCCCGGCGACAAAGCGCAGGGAACCACGCCGAAACGGGCAGTGGGCATTTTGCATCTGCCGATGCAGGATGAGGCGCGCCGTTTGGATCTGACATTAACGGCGCCGCAGAAAATTCGTCCGAATCAAAACCTGACGGTGAAAGTCAAAGCCGCGGTCGCAGGCGAGGCGCTGCCAAAGCAGGTGCAGGTGCTGTTGTCGGCGGTAGACAGCGGCGTGTTGAATATCACCGACTATAAAACGCCCGATCCCTATGCCGCCTTCTTTGGTCGTAAGCGTTACAACGCCGATCAGTACGATGTCTACGGACAGCTTATCGAAGGGAAGGGCAGGCTGGCTGCCTTACGTTTCGGGGGCGACGGCGATGAAGGCGATCCGCTGGCGCGCGGTGGGAAACCGCCGGTCAATCATGTCAACATCCTGGCGACCCAGCTACAGCCGGTGACGCTCGATGCCAACGGTGAAGGCACGATTACGTTGCCGATCCCGGAGTTTAACGGCGAGATGCGCCTGATGGCTCAGGCCTGGAGCGATAATCGCTTCGGCCAGAGCGAGAGTAAAGTGGTGGTCGCCGCGCCCCTGATTACGCAGCTGGCGATGCCGCGCTTTCTTGCGGGCGGCGACAACAGCCGTTTGGCGCTGGATCTCACCAATCTCACGGACTATCCGCAAACGCTGATGGTGAATTTACAGGCCAGCGGTTTGGTGAAGCTGGAAGAGACTGCGTCACGTCAGGTCAGTCTGAGTCCGGGTCAGCGTACAACGCTGTTTATCCCGGTTAGCGCCGCGATGGGCTATGGCGAAGGCAGCATTGATGCCGTGATTAGCGGTCTGGAAGTGCCGGGCGAAACCCTGCCGCTAAGTAAAGGGCACTGGACGCTCGGCGTGCGACCCGCCTGGCCCGCGGAGACCCGCAGCTTTAACAGCGTGGTTCATACCGGTATGCCATGGCAGCTGCCCGCAGAAGCCTTCAGCGGCCTCGCGCCAGAGACGATGCAGGGACAGCTGGCGCTCAGCGGTCATCCGCCGTTGAATATCGCGCGCTACATCAGCGAGCTTTATGCCTATCCCTATGGCTGTCTGGAGCAGACCATTAGCGGTCTGTGGCCGTCGCTCTATACCAACCAGGCGGAACTGAAGGCGCTGGGAATTAAAAGCGGCAGCGACGCTGAACGCCATGCGGCGATTGATACCGGTATCGATCGTATCAGCCAGATGCAGCGCTACAACGGCGGATTCGGCCTGTGGAGCAAAGAGAGCGCCGAAGAGTTCTGGCTGACCGCCTATGCGATGGATTTCCTGACCCGTGCAGGCGAGCAGGGCTACGCCGTCAATAAGGCGACGCTGGCGAAAGGCAACGAGCGTCTGCTGCGCTATCTGCAGGATGGCGGTCAGGTTGAAATCTATTACAGCAACGATGCCGCTGCGACCCGTTTCAATGTGCAGGCCTACGCTGCGCTGGTGCTGGCCCGTCAGCAAAAAGCACCGCTGGGCGCGCTGCGCGCGCTGTATGAAAGACGGACTCAGGCCAAATCGGGGCTGGCGCTGGTGCAGCTGGGCGTAGCGCTGAAGCTGATGGGCGATGCGCCGCGCGCTACGGCGCTGCTCGGCCAGGGCGTTAACAGCGCGCGTCCTGAGCGCCTTTACTGGCTGGAGGATTATGGCAGCCCGCTGCGCGACAGCGCGCAGATCCTGACGCTGCTGCGTGAGTACCAGCTGCTGCCGGAGGTGCAGGATCGGTTAATCATCACGCTGGCGCAGCAGCTTAATGCGAAGCAGTGGCTATCGACGCAGGAGAATAACGCGTTGTTCCTTGCAGGACGAGCTCTGGAACAGGCTGAGGGCGTGGCGTGGCAGGCCAGCCTTAACGGGCAGGCGCTGTCGCCGGGCGACAATAAAACCCGCATTCTGCCGCTCAGCCCGACGCAGCTGGCCGAAGGGGTGACGGTCGCCAGCCAGAATGATTCACCGGTCTACGGTCGGCTGGATGTCGTCGGCTATGCGCAAACGCCGCCGGGCGTCGTTAGCCAGAATCTTGCCGTGCGTCGCGAGTATCTCGATCTCAACGGCAAACCGCTGTCGCTGGCATCGCTGGAAAGCGGACAGCTGCTATTAGTGCATCTT
>NZ_JANION010000200.1:0-6427 GCF_024610815.1 Mixta sp. | reverse complement strand
TATCGAATTCAAGCGACGAGCTGTTTTTGACGCTGTCAGCTTTGATATTCAGCGTTCCCGTACTCGCTATAAAACCGTTGTCGTTTTCCAGCTCGCTGGCGGAAATATCCAGATACTGAGCACCGAGCAGTTTTGCGGAGTTAGTTATTTTCTTCTCTACGGCAAGCGAGGTGAAACTTCCCCCCATAAAACCAGCATCCACAGGTTCAATCTGGCCCTGCTCATTTCGACTGAGAGCGGCTTGTTTGTTATTAGCCAGCTCTTTCGCTTTAACGTTGAGTAAAAACGTATCGATAGTGCCGCCCTGGTTTGTAATTTTGTTATCTGAATTTAATGTGATGCTTCTGGCGGCTTGCATAAGGCCGAGGTTATTAATGATATCCCCGCTTGAGCTGATATCCAGATCCGAGGCTGCGCTGATAACGCCAGCATTACGCACGCCGACACCGTTATTATTGGCCACCAGGGTAATCTTATTGGCGTACATGCCGCCCAGTCTGCTTACATCCACCAGCACGTTAGTAGTGGCGTCATCCAGCTTGCTCTGGGCGGTTGCCCCAGTCTCAGTCAGCCCAACGAGATTATTGCGACCGGCCACCACCGTTAGGTTCTGCGCCTCTACCGCGCCGTTAAGGACGACATAGCGGCCAATCAGGTCGGTATATTCGCTGAATTTATCTTTCAGACCGTTATCAGTAATGGTGATGCCGCCTTTTTCCACTTTGAAGCCCGCCAGCTCACCTTTCTGGGTGAACTGCGGCGTACCGGTGGTCAGCGTATTACGGCTGGTATTAATAAAATCGCAGCCGTTACAGGTAATGCCGTTGGGGTTGGCAATAATAACGTGCGCTTTCTGACCGGCTACTTCCAGATTGCCTTCCAGCTTGCTCGCCTGCGAAGAAGTCACTTCATTCAGAATCACGCGCGCCGGCGCGCTTTCGTTCAGGTTGCGGTTACCGGCAATCAGACCGGCGACGGAAGTCAGCGAGGAATCTTTGCTGTTATTCAGCACCAGACCTTTTTTATTCACATCAAAGCGTGAATATTTATTATGGGAAATGCCGTTAGCGGACGGCGCATTAATATTTACCGTTTCTGAGTTGTTGGAATTGGTCAGCACATTAATATTATTAATAGTGTGCTTATCAGCGGTAACCGCGGCTTCTGCCACAGTGGCGACGCTGCCGGTGACGAGCATAATGCTCAGGCAAAGATGGTTAAACTTAAATTTATTTACAGCCATTTTATTCCCTTAAATGTTGTTATTAGCAATTTTTGGAAAAATTAAAATTGCTGCGCGCGTCAGAAATGCACTTCTGTAGCGGCAGGGAGAAGAGTAGAGAGTTTAACCAGCGAGAAAAATCGTATTTTAGCGAAATTACGTGAAGGGAAAAAAAGCCCACCGGGAAGGGCGGGCTTGTTTTTGTCAAAAACGGTGGTAGCTGCGCTGCGCGTTGCTGACCTTATACAGGTAGCGACGCGATTCCGCTGAGGGATGACGGGTTGTCAGCGTCTGGTAAACCTCATTCGGCGACAGGGCGTTAATCTGCGCGAAGGCGCGATCCTTGTCGCTGGAAAAGACGCGCAGCACGCTGCCGGCACCGCCGTTGTAGGCAGTAATAACCGCATAGCGGCGTGATACCGGATTGGCGATGCCTGCCAGATAGTTGTCCTGCAAAATCGACAGATAGGCGGTGCCGGTATCGATATTGTTTTCCGGGTCGAACAGGTAGCTGCGGCTCGGTTTGCCCCATTTTCCTTTCATGCGGAACACATCGAGACCCGCCGTATGCTGCACTACCTGCATCAGTCCCAGCGCATCGGAGTGGCTGACCGCATAGGGGTTGAAGCTCGATTCGATCTGCATAATCGCCAGGATCAGCGAGGCGTCGACGTTATATTTCTCCGCCGCTTTGCGTACCATCGGCAGATATTTGTGGGCGCGCTTGTCGAGGTGGTTTGGCACCATCGGAATGGTTACGGACCAGATCACATGCAGACCGGAAACGCGGCGTTGCAGCTTGTTCTGGATCAGGTAGTCGGCAAAGCTGGCTGCGCGTCCCTGCCAGCGGATCGGCTGGCCGGTGTTATCCAGCACCTGGCCGTACAGCAATGGCTCTTTGCTGAGCTGCACATCGTTGGCGTCGGAATAGAGATCGACGTTGCCCGGATCTTCGCCGATCAGCAGCGTGGTGATAATCGCCTGGCGCAGGCTGGCGGCCGGATCGGTGCCGGAAATGGTCTCGATGGTGATCGAGCCTTTTTCAAAGTTAATATGGCTGCGGGTGTAATAATTGTCGCTGTACTTAACGTAGTCCTTCGGACCGGCGATCAGGACTTCATTGATACCCCAGATATTTTCGATGTTATGGGCAAACTGACCCATCAAAATGTCAAAGCCGTTGGTGTCTTTTACCCACTCCTCATGGAACGCTTCTTTTTTGCTGCCTGAACAGGAAACCAGCAGCGGTGCTATCACTAGCAAGGCAATCAGTTTTTTTTTCATCGTCTCTGCGCGCAACCAAAACAGGGCCTCAAACGAGGCCCAAATTTTTATTTTTCTGGTGGGGTATAACCTTCGATATGCACATCTTTGCCTTCGAACAGGAAATTCACCATCTCCTTCTCCAGCACTTTGCGATCTTCGGGGTTCATCATGTTGAGCTTTTTCTCGTTGATCAACATGGTCTGCTTGGTCATCCACTGCGACCAGGCCTCTTTCGAGATTTCATTGTAGATGCGTTTGCCCAGTTCGCCTGGGTAGAGCTGAAAATCCTGACCTTCAGCTTCGCGTTGCAGAAACGTACAAAAGATTGTGCGGCTCATTACTCTTCCTCTTCAGTAACGCGCATATGCAGCGATATTTGCTGTGGATGCCGCAATTCTTGCAGCAGGCGTTCAACCGGTGCGGCTAGGCCCACGGCCGGTGGTTGCGCTAAGTTATACCAGAGACCCGGCCCATCATCCATCGCCGCGCCGGAAGAGGGCAGCGACAGCCACATTGGCACAATATCCAGATGGAAATGGCTGAAGGTATGGCGAAACGCCGTCAGCTGCTGCAATGTGCCGTCGTCGATGCCGCGCGAGCTGAGCCATGCCCGCAGCTCGCTTTCGGCGGCGAACTGCGGAAAGCAGAACAGGCCGCCCCAGAGACCGACAGGCGGACGCTGCTCCAGCCAGACGCCGTCGCCGCGCTGCATTAGCAGCATATAGCCGGTGCGCTCCGGCAGCGTCTGCTTCGGCTTTTTGCCGGGATAGCTGGCCCAGCTGCCTTCGGCGTAAGCGACGCAGCCGCTGTTTAGCGGGCAGATTTCACATTTGGGTTTGGAGCGGGTGCAGACCAGCGCGCCGAGATCCATCATCGCCTGGTTAAACTGGCTGACGCCCTGCGCGGGCGTCACCTCTTCGGCGATCTGCCAGAGGCGCTTCTCCACCTCTTTTTTGCCGGGCCAGCCGCCCACCGCGTAGCAGCGCGCCAGCACGCGCTTCACGTTGCCATCGAGAATCGGATAGTGCTGGCCGAGCGCCAGCGACAGCACCGCGCCGGCGGTAGAGCGTCCGACGCCGGGCAGCGCGGCGACCTCGTCAAAGGTTTCCGGAAACGCGCCGTGATGGCGATCGGCGACGGTTTGCGCCGCCTTATGTAAATTGCGCGCGCGCGCGTAATAGCCCAGGCCGGTCCACAGATGAAGCACTTCATCCAACGGCGCGGCGGCCAGATCGTTGACCGTCGGAAAGCGCGCCATAAAACGTTCAAAATAGGGGATAACGGTGGCGACCTGGGTCTGCTGCAGCATCACTTCGGAGAGCCAGACTTTATAAGGCGTTTTGGCCTGTTGCCACGGCAGGGTTTTACGTCCGAAGCGCTGATACCAGTCCAGCACCTGCTGCGCGAACTGTTGCGCTTGCATCATAAGAAGGAAAATTTCCGTTATTGCTCTACACTCAGGCAGGCATTCCAGCATAGACATTGCGTGGAGTAAACCGGAACTTTGCAAGTGCTTGCTTCTGTCCGGTAACTTTGCATAATGCCCGTTTTCCTGAATATGCAGACAGGCAGACACCGACATGATTAATGACGTCATCACACCGGAATTTGATGAAAACGGACGCCCTTTGCGTCGTATCCGCAGCTTCGTGCGCCGTCAGGGTCGCCTGACCAAAGGCCAGCAGCAGTCGCTTGATACTCTGTGGCCGGTCATGGGCGTGGAGTACCAGGCGGAGCCGGTGGATCTGGTGGCGTTATTTGGCCGTGAAGCGCCGGTAGTGCTGGAAATCGGTTTCGGCATGGGCGCCTCGCTGGTGGCGATGGCCAGCGCCAATCCGCAGCAGAATTTTCTCGGCATTGAAGTGCATGCGCCGGGCGTCGGCGCCTGTCTGGGATCGGCGCAGGAAGCGGGCGTCGAAAACCTGCGCGTCATGTGTCACGATGCGGTCGAAGTGCTGGAGAAGATGATCCCGGATAATTCGCTGCGCATGGTGCAGCTCTTTTTCCCCGATCCGTGGCATAAAGCGCGTCATAACAAGCGTCGCATCGTACAGCCGCCGTTCGCCGAGCTGGTGCTGCGCAAGTTGAAGCTGGGCGGCGTTTTCCATATGGCGACCGACTGGGAAGCCTACGCGGAACACATGCTGGAAGTGATGAACAGCGTGGACGGCTATAAAAACCAGTCTGAGACCAACGACTATGTGCCGCGTCCCGACACGCGGCCATTAACCAAATTTGAGCAGCGCGGGCAGCGTCTGGGCCACGGCGTATGGGATTTGATGTTTGAGAGGATCAAATAATGGCAATACAGCGTAGCCGTCGTTTACGGAAAAAGATGCATATCGATGAGTTTCAGGAGCTGGGGTTTTCCGTCGCCTGGACCTTCCCGCAGGGCACGTCGGTAGAAGAGATCGACGCCGCCGTTGACGCCTTTATCAATGAAGTGATCGAACCCAACGGCCTGGCGTTCGACGGCAGCGGCTATCTGCAATGGGAAGGTCTGGTCTGCCTGCAAAAGATCGGCAAATGCACCAATGAGCATCGCGAGCTGGTCCGTCAGTGGCTGGAAGCGCGCAACATGGAAAGCGTGACGGTGACGGAACTCTTTGATGTGTGGTGGGACTAAGCTGTAAGGCCGCGCGTGCGTTTTCGACAGGCGCGGCTGCGGCCGCCTGCGTGGCGACAGGCGTTCACGTCTGACGCGGGCGAGCAGGACAATGATGTCCTTAATCTGATCCAGGAGTTTTTATGATGCGTAAAGCGCTGACGGGCGCACTCTTTCTGGCGGCGGTGCAGGCGCACGCGGCCTCCTATGAATGCCCGGTAAAACCGCAGGATGATGTGGTGATTACGCCGCAGTCGGTACAGGTGATCGGCGCCAGCGGCAATCTGGTGATCTCGCCGACAGGCGATCTGCAGTACAACGGTAAGCAGGTTCAGGTCGATAACGCGACGCGTCAGAAGGCGCTGGATTATCAGACGGCGCTGCGCCGCGATCTGCCGTGGGTCGATCAGGGCGCTTCGCAGCGGCTGGAGAAAGGCCGCGTGGCGCTGGATAAGGTCATTGTCGACAAGCTCGGCGCGGACAGCAACGTGCGCAATCGTCTCACCACGCTGGATAAACAGCTGAAGCAGCAGATGAACCGCATTATCGAGCATCGCAGCGACGGCCTGACCTTCCATCATCAGGCGATCGATCAGGTGCGCGCCGACGGCGAACGCCTGGTGCAGAGCAGTCTGGGCGGGGTCGTACAGGACAGCCTGAACGAGTTAGGCACCAAACAGGCTTCGCAGGGCAGCAACCCACTACAGGCGATTATGGGCAATCTCGGCGGCCTGCAGCAGGCGATCCAGGCGGAATGGAGCAATCAGGAGCAGGATTTCCAGAACTTCGGCCACGAAGTTTGCAACCGCGTCTCGGCGCTGGAGACCCAGCGTAAAGCAGTGCTGGCTGGGATCAAATAGTAAAAGGCCCTGACGGTCTTAGCGGACGGTTGGGGCGCTTATTAGTCATCGGCTAAGCCGCTGATGCGTTAGTTCAACGGCGCAACGTCGCTGAATCGAATATACCCCCTTTTATCGCTTAACCGATCCTGAGCTGAGGGATCGTATACCGATACATACATCCATTCTTGATTGACGGTTCTGATTTTCACTACGCTATCATTGCGGCTAAAGGTATATTCAACGTTAGCATTTTCTCTGGGCTCGTCCTTAAGCTGTCCGATAGCGGTATGTTCTTTAAGGATATAGGTCGTTAAATAAGGGAAACTGCCCCCATAGGCGCAGCCCGTATCGTCATCTGTCGTGGCATCCGATTTTGCGGCAGGCGTAAAAGAGACAAAGTCAGCGGCATAATGATCTGCATTGCATTCAACATAATGCCTGATTTCTTTAACGGTTAAATCTCCCTTCTGGTTAACGTACCACTCTTTATAT
>NZ_JANION010000198.1:0-6073 GCF_024610815.1 Mixta sp. | reverse complement strand
AAACATTTCATTTTGCGAGTGAGACCAAATGATTGGGTTTACCGGCGTGGAAAGCGGCCTTATAGCGGGAAGCAGTAAAACGGCGACGGGCGGCGATAATAAAAACAG
Source organism: Mixta sp. (assembly GCF_024610815.1). Lineage (NCBI taxonomy): Bacteria > Pseudomonadati > Pseudomonadota > Gammaproteobacteria > Enterobacterales > Erwiniaceae > Mixta > Mixta sp. The sequence goes on along the minus strand of NZ_JANION010000198.1, from coordinate 5,965 downwards.
ATATTCCATTTCATTTTCAGGAAAAGAGTAATGCCCTCAAAAGACACGATAAAAGCTGAAATAGCGCTGGACCAGGCGGGGAAACGATGCGGCTGGCCAGCTGCTAAAAGGAGGAAGAGAGTTTTACCCGCTTCACAGTTTTGGGTTAATAATTTCATTCAATATTGTTTTTGGAATATTTATTCCCCATACTGCCAGCACAGTTGATCCGGTGCGATCGGATTATTGGGAGCCTTCCCGAAAGATCTCTGGAGACGCCCGACAGTGTCTGCTTATCACAGAAGGAAACAACAGGTATGAGTACAAAACAGAAGCGGCTTGATGTGATTTGTATCGGCCGTATTGCCGTCGATCTCTATGGTCAGCAAATCGGTGCGCGCCTGGAAGATACCAGCACCTTTGCCCGCTATCTCGGCGGCTCATCAGGCAATGTCGCCTACGGCGCCGCCATTCAGGGGCTAAAATCCGCTATGCTGGCGCGTGTCGGCGACGAACACAACGGCCGCTTCCTGCGTGAGGAGTTGCAGCGCGTGGGCGTCGATACGGCGTTTCTGATTACCGATAAAACCCGTCTCACTGGTCTGGTGATGTTGGGCATTAAGGATGAAGATACCTTTCCGTTGATTTTCTACCGCGATAACTGCGCCGATATGGGTCTGACGCCGCAGGATATCGACGAGGATTATATCGCCTCCGCCCGCGCGGTGGCGGTGACCGGCACCCATCTTTCCCACCCGGATACGCGCGCAGCGGTGCTGAAGGCGCTGGAGATCGCGCGCCGTCACGGCCTGCGCACGGCGCTGGATATCGACTACCGACCGGTGCTGTGGGGACTGACCTCGCTGGGCGACGGCGAGACGCGCTTTATTGAATCGGAACGCGTCACCCAACAGCTACAGGAAGTGCTGCACTACTTTGATCTGATTGTCGGCACGGAAGAGGAATTTCATATCGCTGGCGGCAGCACCGATACGCTTAGCGCGCTGAAAGCGGTGCGTCAGTCGAGCAAAGCGACGCTGGTCTGTAAGCGCGGGCCGCTGGGCTGCGTGGTGTTTGAAGGCGACATTCCAGACAGCTGGGAACACACCACTCTGCAAAGCGGCGTGCGTGTGGAAGTGTTGAATGTGCTGGGCGCGGGCGACGCCTTTATGTCCGGCCTGCTGCGCGGCTGGCTCAATGACGAAGGCTGGCCGCAGGCGTGCCGCTACGCCAACGCCTGCGGCGCGCTGGTCGTATCGCGCCACGGCTGCGCCCCGGCGATGCCGACCAAAGCGGAGCTGGATGATTATCTCAGCCGCGATCGCGAAGTGAAACGCCCCGACCGCGACGTGCGGCTGAACCATCTGCATCGCGTCACCACCCGTAAGCAAAGCTGGCAGGAGCTGTGCGTGTTCGCTTTCGATCACCGCAAGCAGCTGGCGGATATGGCGCAGGAAGCGGGCGCCGATCCCGAACGTATTCCGCAGTTGAAGACATTGCTGCTGCAGGCGGCGGAAGCGGCGGCCACCGAAGCCGGGCTGGAAAACAGCAGCGGCATTCTGGCGGACACCACCTACGGACAACGGGCGCTGAACGCGATTACCGGCAAAGGCTGGTGGATCGGTCGTCCTGTTGAAATGCCCGGTTCGCGTCCGCTGCGCCTTGAACATGGCAACATCGGCTCTCAGCTGATCGACTGGCCGCAGGAGCACGTCGTGAAATGCCTGGTTTTTTATCATCCCCATGACGACGCCGCGCTGCGCGCCGAGCAGGACGGGCTGATTCTCGACGTCTGGCGCGGCTGTAATAAATCGGGCCATGAGCTGCTGCTGGAAGTGATCCTGCCGGAAGATAACCCGGACCACCAGGAATCTTACTATCTGGAGATCATCTCCCATTTCTACCGTCTCGGCGTTCAGCCCGACTGGTGGAAGCTGCCGCCGCTGTCGCTGCAAAGCTGGCAGGCGATCGGCGCGGTGATCGAGCAGGAAGATCCCTGGTGCCGCGGCATTCTGCTGCTGGGCCTGGATGCCCCGGAAGATAAGTTAAAGGCGGGCTTCCGCGATGCGGCGCAGGCGCCGTGGGTAAAAGGGTTCGCTGTCGGACGCACCATCTTCGGCCAGCCGTCACGCCAGTGGCTACAGGGCGAACTGAGCGACGACGCGCTGATTAACCAGGTGAAAAACAACTACCTGACGCTGATCGGCTACTGGCGTGAAGCGCGTCCCGTGCGCCAGGCCAGCTAATCTGTCGTTATCGGCCACGCCGCTGACCCGCATTACGCAGCGGCGTGCGCTTCTTTTCGCTACGAATTAACCTGCCTTTCCCTTCCCGACCGCCCTTTTGCCGTCCAGGGGAGAAGCAATTTAGCACCACTTAATGTGAGGTAATTCATGTTACGATGAAATAAAGCCAGCTAACCGGGGATTCAAATGAAATTTTCCATTCGTCTGGTAGAATATCGCTCAGCAAAACGCCAATCATTTTTAGCAGGTCGAAGTAATGACAACTAATCCTACACAGCTTTCCTTGTTACAGGACGACATTCGTCGTCGCTACGATACGCTCAGCAAACGTCTGAAACAGGTTGCACGCTATATTCTTGATAACAGCAACAGCATCGCTTTCGATACCGTCGCCTCTATCGCCCAGCAGGCCGACGTTCCACCCTCGACGTTAATCCGTTTCTCTAATGCCTTTGGCTTCAGCGGCTTCAATGAAATGAAGCAGGTTTTTCGCCAGCATCTGATGGAGGAGACGGTAAACTATACTGAACGCGCGCGCCTGTTCCGACAGACCGCTACCGATGAAACCGCCGCCTCGCCGGAGAACCCGGCTGAAATCCTGAACGTGTTTACTATGGTGAACTCGCAGGCGCTGCAACAGCTGGCGATGCAGACTAACCCGGAGCAGCTGAATAAAGCGGTCGACATGCTCAGCAAGGCGGAGAACATCTATGTTATTGGCCTGCGCCGCTCGTTTAGCGTCGCCACCTACCTGACCTATGCGCTGCGCCATCTTGAGCGGCGCGCGTTTCTTATCGACGGCCTGGGCGGCATGTTTACCGAACAGCTCAGCATGGTGAACCCAAAGGATGTGGTTATCGCGATCAGCTACTCGCCCTACGCGCGTGAAGGCGTGGAACTGGTAGAAATGGGCGCCAGTCGCGGCGCGCAGCAGATCGCCATTACCGACAGCCAGGTCAGCCCGCTGGCCGCTTTTAGCGATGTCTGTTTTGTAGTGCGCGAAGCGCAGGTAGACGGCTTCCGTTCGCAGGTCGCCTCGCTCTGTCTCGCCCAGACGCTGGCGGTATCGCTTGCGCTGAACAACGCCAAAGAGTGACATACAAGGCGCTGCCGCTTACCACAGGCGGCGCTAACGCTGCTGCGATAACAAACGCCCCGATCGCAGCAGCCGATAGCCGGTCGTAAAAAAGCTGCGGTTAGGTCAGCAAACAGAAGGGCGGCCTGAGCCGCCCTGTTTAATTGACCTCAATGCTGCTGTCCCAGCGCGTTACTCCGCCACCGTCAACCCTGATTCTTCTCAACAGGATAGCTGTCGCTGTTTACCCAGGCGTGATCTTTTTCCCAGGTGAATTTCCACTTACGCACCGGCCCCGCCATCACGTTCAGGTAGTAGTTGTCGTAACCAGCGATGGTCGCCACGGGATGATAGCCGCGCGGTACGGTCACCACATCGCGATTATAGGGCGCCATGCACTCATCCAGCGAACGATCGTCGGTATAGACGCGCTGCATAGCGAAGCCCTGCTCCGGCTGGAAACGGTGATAATAGGTCTCCTCCAGGTAGGTTTCATCCGGCGAATCTTCCCGATCGTGCTTATGGCTGGGATACGAGCTGGTATCGCCTTCGTTGGTGTACACCTCCACCACCAACAGGCTATCGGCTGGCTGGTTATCCGGCAGAATGTTATGCACCAGACGCTGGTTGCGCCCTTTTCCGCGACGCTCAACGCCCACATCCTGCGGCGCAATCAACCGCGCCGGCAGATGCCCGTGGCCGGGCGCGTTGCATACCGCCAGCTCCAGATCGGAATCGGCGACTACCTCGACGCGATCGTGATGCGGCACATAGACCGAATAAGGCGGCGTGCGCTCGAAAGGCGACTGTCGGCGGCCGATGCCGGGAAAATCGGCATGGCGCGTTTTCACCGACGCCAGCCCACTCACCAGCACCAGACACAGCTCCTTCTCCCCGCTATCCAGCGTCAGAGTCTGTCCTGTTTTCAGCAGGTAGACATCGAAGCCGACAAAGCGCCAGCCTGCGCTTTCCGGTGTGATGTGCTGGATACGCCCGTTAGCGTCAGGCTGCTGACGTTTAGCAAGCAAAGACATGCGCTCCTCCTTATAAGGTGATTAGCCCAGCGTCGGCATGCTGAATTCCGATACCGTCTGCTGGCCGCTCGGCCAGCGCGCCGTGGCGGTTTTCATACGCGTATAGAAGCGTACGCCATCCGGCCCGTGAACGTTGAGCGCGCCAAATACCGAACGTTTCCAGCCGCCGAAGCTGTGAAACGCCATCGGCACCGGTACCGGCACATTGACGCCCACCATGCCCGCCTCTACGTTCTGTACAAAATCGCGTGCGACATGGCCGTTGCTGGTGAAGATAGCGCTGCCGTTGCCGAACTCATGGCTGTTGACCAGCGCCAGCGCGCTTTGATAATCCGGCGCGCGCATAATGCCCAGTACCGGGCCGAAAATTTCTTCACGCCAGATGACCATATCGCTGGTGACCTTATCGAACAGCGTCCCGCCGACATAGTAGCCTTCGCTATGGCCCGGCACCTGGAAACCGCGTCCGTCCACCACCAGCTCCGCGCCTTCCGCCACGCCTTTATCAATGTAGCCCAGCACTTTCTTCTGATGGACGGCGGAAACCACCGGCCCCATTTCATTCTCTTCGCTGCCTTGCTGCATGCCCGGCCCGACGCGCAGCGCCTTGACCAGCGGCGTAAGTCGCGCGATCAGCTTGTCAGCCGTGTCGTCGCCTACCGCCACGACGATCGGCAGCGCCATGCAGCGCTCGCCCGCCGAACCGAACGCTCCGCCCATAATGGCGTTGACGGTGGCGTCCAGATCGGCGTCCGGCATTACGATGGCATGGTTTTTCGCCGCGCCGAACGCCTGCACCCGCTTGCCGTGCGCGCTGGCGGTTTTATAGATATGCTCCGCCACGCCGGAAGAACCGACAAAGCTGACCGCCTGCACGCGCCTGTCGGTATAGAGCTGTTCCGCCGTTTCATTGGCGCAGTGAATCACGTTGAACACGCCGTCCGGAAGTCCGGCCTCGCTAAGCAGCTCCGCCATGCGCACTGAGGCGGAAGGATCAAGCGCCGGCGGCTTCAGCACGAAGGTATTGCCGCAGGCGAGCGCGATCGGGAACATCCACATCGGCACCATCGCCGGAAAGTTAAATGGGGTAATGCCCGCCACCACTCCCAGCGGCTGCATCAGCGAATAGCTGTCTACGCCGGTGCCGACGTTCGGCGAATACTCGCCTTTGATCAGGTGCGGAATGCCGCAGGCGAACTCCACCACCTCCAGACCGCGCGTCAGTTCGCCCTGCGCGTCGGACCAAACTTTGCCGTGTTCGCTGACGATCAGCGCCGCCAGCTCGTCGCGATGCTTTTCCAGCAGCGCTTTAAAATTGAACATGACGCGCGCGCGGCGCAGCGGAGAGGTTTGCGACCATGCGGGAAACGCGTTATGCGCCACTTCTATCGCCTGCGCCACCTCGTCCGCAGTGCTCTGCGTCAGTTCGCGCACCACCTTGCCGGTCGCCGGATCGTAAACCGGAATCGTTTCGCTGCTGGCGCTATGGGTGACTTTACCGCCAATAAAGTTTCCAACGATATTCATGTTCGTGCCTCATTGATGTGTGGTTCCCCTGCCGAGCGGCCCATCAGGTTTCGCCATAGCGATTGGGGGAGTTAACCCGTTTCCGTGCTTTGACCCTATTATAT
>NZ_JANION010000197.1:0-1903 GCF_024610815.1 Mixta sp. | reverse complement strand
CTATAGATATGCATATAAGAAAGCTTATTAATATTTCCGTCAGTAATCATCCTGTCCGTTTCTGTCTCTGCATTGCGGCGACATACCCACTGACAGGCGCGGCGGATTATCCCTCTTCTCCCGCAAGATTGGTGCTGACGCGCAGCCTGTAAAGATCGATGGCTTTATCACGGATGATATTCATTTTCGATTCCGCCACCACCAGCGGCCAGATGGTGCCCTGCTGCTGCTGATAATACGTGGCGATCGCCGCGTTATAGCCATCCCGATACTGGAGCCAGCTGCGCTGCGCCGCTTTTATCTGCTGGCGAAAGCGCTCCGGCTGATCTTTTATCAGCAAGCGATACTGAGTATTCAATTCGCTGTCCCACTGCTGGGTTGCGGTTTGATAGCACTGCGCGTTATCAAGCGTGGTATTCGCCTGCATCTTGCACTGTTGCAGCTGCTTATCGATGCTCTCTCCCGGCTGCTGCGCCTGCGCCAACATCGGCAGCAGCAGCGGAAGCAGCAGTAACGGCAATCGTTTCATCGGTTCACCTTATGTTGAGTTAGCGCCCTTTATTCAGGCGTCATGCGGGCCGTTGCCGCGCGGTTGAGGCCGTCGCTATTTCGCCGCCGTATCCTGCTGCTCAAACGGGAAACGGATGCCCCAGCGCTGACGTATATCGGTCATCAGCGCCACTACATCCTGGGTCAGGTAATGCAGCGGATTACCGCCTTCGGCGATGTATCGTTCAACGTTCAGAATTTCATATTGCAGGGCGCGTGCGGTTTCACCCGCCTCGACGGTTTCCGTTGCGCCATCCGCGAAGCTAATTGTCGCCCGCTGCGCGCGCGGGAAATCCTCTACGGTGATAAAGCCCTTTTCACAGGCGATAATGCCACGCTTAGGCATTTTGGCGCGAAACGCCAGCGAGATAGCGACCAATTCCTGCTGCGAGTTTTGCAGCAGAATGCCGCACTGCTCATCCACACCGGTACTGAATGGCGTAACGGTAGTGAACAGATTGTCCGGCTGCGCCGACAGAAAGTAACGCGCGAACGACAGCGCGTAGGTGCTGATATCGAGCAGCGCGCCGCCGGCCAGCTCAGGATTGAAAAAACGGTTTTCAGGATCGGGTTCTTTCACCGTGCCGAAGGAAACCTGGATCGTCTTCACCTTACCCAGCCGTCCACTCTCCAGCGTTTCCTTAAGCTGATGAAACAGCGGCATATGGAACAGCGTCATCGCTTCGGCCACGATCAGTTTTTTCTCTGCCGCCAGCCGATCGATTTCATCCAGCTCCATGCTGCTGACCGTAATCGCCTTCTCCACCAGCAGATGCTTGCCATGCTCCAGCGCCAGCTTCATCCACGTGAAATGGCTGGCGTGCGGCGTGGAAATATAGACTGCGTCAATATGCGGATCGGCCAGCAGTCGTTCGAAGTTATCATCCACTCGCTCAATACCGTAGCGTTGCGCAAACGCCTCTCCCCTTTCCCGGTTGCGCGCGCCCACCGCGTACACTTTTCTCCCGAGCGCTTCCATAGCGGCAGCAAACTGATGGGCAATCGCCCCCGGCCCGATAATCGCCCATGTTAATGGTTTCATTCTCTTTTCCTTTTCTACTGTCTGAACGCTAAGTGTAGACAGCTAAAAAGTCCGGCGCGCCGTAAAGGATTATCGGTGGGCAGTTTATGCCGCATGGCTGTGCGTGCGCGATGGGCTATTTTTCCCCTCCGACCAGCAAACATAACGGTGTAAATTTCGTTTCGATCTCATTAAAATCGCGCGCATTAAAACAATTGAGTGATGTCGCATGTCCCATACTAAAACGTCCGCCGCGCCGCGCGTTGGCTTTGTTTCGCTCGGCTGTCCTAAAAATCAAGAAATAAATTAAGAACAAAAAACATACAACAGCAT
>NZ_JANION010000001.1:0-2968 GCF_024610815.1 Mixta sp. | reverse complement strand
GCATGAAGAAGAAGTAACGCAAACCAACTCCGAGCATTAATCAATCCTGCTGCCGGACGGCGCTCGCCGTTCGGCCTTTTTCCCTCTTGCCGCCATAAAATTTCTTATTAAAGATATTTAACTTTCCTTTGCTACCTGTATCTTTTTAGGTAGTGCCAGCGCGAAATTGATTACATACGCCACAGTTTTTTCGCTGAAAGAGCGGCTTAAGCCTCACAAAATATTATGAGTCGTTAACTAATAAGAGGATTCTTAAAGACGGCTAACCCTTTGCTGAATACTATGAGTGCCATGTTTAGGATCAAACCTCTGATTTTTAAACAACCTTTTTCCCCTGAGTAAAGTGAAGAATTGCTGTGTGTAGTCTTTGCCCATCCCATGTGATGGGCTTTTTTTTTGTCTGACGCCCAACAAAAAGGCCGGAAATTCCGGCCTTTATCGTTAAGTTACATTAGTAAGGGATGTTTTACTTTATCTCTGCCAGGCTCAGCCAGGTTTGAACAACGGTGTCCGGGTTAAGCGACAGGCTGTCAATGCCCTCCTCCATCAACCAGGCGGCGAAGTCCTGATGATCGGATGGACCCTGACCGCAGATGCCGACATATTTGCCCTGCTTTTTAGCGGCGCGAATCGCCATGGACAGCAGCGCTTTGACCGCCTCGTTACGTTCGTCAAAGAGTTCAGACACCACGCCGGAGTCGCGGTCCAGCCCCAGCGCCAGCTGAGTCATATCATTCGAACCGATAGAGAAGCCGTCAAAGTGTTCAAGGAACTGCTCCGCCAGCAGCGCATTGGAGGGGATTTCGCACATCATAATGATTTTCAGGCCATCCTCGCCACGCTTCAGACCCTGACGCGCCAGCTCCTCGATCACTGCCTCCGCCTGCGCTACGGTGCGCACAAACGGAATCATGATTTCGACGTTGGTCAGCCCCATCTCATTACGCACGCGCTTCACCGCTTCGCACTCCAGCGCGAAACAGTCGCGGAAGCGATCCGCTACGTAGCGACCGGCGCCGCGGAAGCCGAGCATCGGGTTCTCCTCTTCCGGCTCGTAGCGTTCACCGCCCACCAGGTTGGCATATTCGTTGGATTTGAAGTCGGAGAGGCGCACAATCACGCGCTTCGGCGCAAACGCCGCACCCAGCGTCGCAATCCCTTCCGTCAGGCGGCCGATATAGAACTCCACCGGATCGTCAAAGCCTTTCATCAGCTCGCGGATCTGCTGTTGCAGTTCCGGCGTCTGCTGATCGAACTCCAGCAGCGCTTTGGGATGCACGCCGATCATACGGTTGATAATAAACTCCAGCCGCGCAAGGCCCACCCCTTCATTCGGCAGACAGGCGAAATCAAAAGCGCGGTCCGGGTTGCCGACGTTCATCATAATCTTCAGCGGCAGCGCCGGCATTTCATCAACCTGCGAGCTTTTTATATCGAAATCGAGCAGGTCGTCATAGACATAGCCGGTGTCCCCTTCAGCGCAGGAGACCGTGACTTTATGCCCATCCTGCAGGCGATCGGTCGCGTCGCCGCAGCCAACCACTGCCGGGATCCCCAGCTCGCGGGCGATGATCGCCGCATGGCAGGTACGTCCGCCGCGGTTGGTAACGATCGCCGCCGCTTTCTTCATGATCGGCTCCCAGTCCGGATCGGTCATATCGGTGACCAACACGTCCCCTTTCTGGATGCGATTCATTTCGCTGATGTCGTGGATGACTTTTACTTCGCCCGCGCCGATACGGTGACCGATGGCGCGGCCTTCCACTACGACGCTGCCCTTGCCCTGCAACGTGTAACGCTCCATCACCTGACCGTTAGAGCGGACGGTTTCGGGACGCGCCTGAACGATATAGAGTTTGCCGGTATGTCCATCTTTCGCCCACTCGATATCCATCGGGCGCTTGTAATGCTGTTCGATTTGCACCGCCTGCCGCGCCAGCGCCTGCACTTCTTCATCGCTGAGGCAGAAGCGATCGCGATCTTCCGTCGGCACATCTTCGATTTTTACCTGTTCGCCGTGCGCCTGCGAATCGGCATAAACCATGCGGATCTTCTTGGAACCCATATTGCGGCGCACAATAGCCGGACGGTTTGCCTGCAATGTCGGCTTGTGTACATAAAACTCGTCAGGGTTGACCGCCCCCTGCACCACCATTTCACCCAGTCCCCAGGCGGCGGTAATAAATACCACCTGATCGAAGCCCGATTCGGTATCGATAGTGAACATCACGCCGGAGGAGGCCTGATCGGAGCGCACCATACGCTGTACGCCGGCGGAAAGCGCCACGCCGCGATGGTCATAACCCTGATGCACGCGATAGGAGATAGCGCGGTCGTTAAACAGTGAGGCGTAAACATGCTTCACCGCCACCAGCACCGCATCAAAGCCCTGTACGTTAAGGAAGGTCTCCTGCTGACCCGCGAAGGAGGCGTCAGGCATATCTTCCGCCGTGGCCGACGAGCGCACGGCGAAAGAAGCGTCAGCGTCATCCGCCGACAGCTGCTCATACGCCTCGCGGATCGCCTCTTCCAGCTCAGGCTGAAAAGGCGTTTCGACAATCCACTCCCGGATCTGTTTGCCCGCTTTCGCCAGCGCGTCCACATCATCAATATCGGTCTGATCCAGCAAGGTATAGATACGCTGGTTAACGCCGCTTTGATCGAGAAATAGATTGAATGCATCAGCGGTTGTCGCAAAACCGTCAGGAACGGATACGCCGAGCGACGACAGGTTAGTAATCATTTCACCGAGAGAGGCGTTCTTTCCTCCCACGCGATCAACATCGTTCATGCCTAACTGGCTGTACCAGAGCACTAGCGGCATTTCTTTATCGGACATTGAGGCAATCCTTTTATCGTGATTTAGGGGGCACAAGGAACAAAAAAATGCGCTTATAACGCCTATTCAGCCTGGCACAGCGCACCGCAAAAGCGAAAGTGTTGAATCGTTCAAGCAGGTGAAAAAAAC
>NZ_JANION010000196.1:0-10037 GCF_024610815.1 Mixta sp. | reverse complement strand
GTTGAAAAGCGATATTTTCTGCATTGACTGGAAGACCATAAATGAAGAATTCAGCGAGAATTCAGCCAATTTCTGCTCCGTCACGAGGGTGCTGAGATTATCCAATCCCGTACCCAGCGTATCTTCCAAACGGCTTACTATATCGATCTTATGTTTATCTGCGCTGAGGCCCAACGCTTCCAGCTGCTGAAGGCTGGTCCCGACGCCCGCCTGCACTTTGCCCAGGTTATCGATATTCTTTTTAATCGCGATATTACTCTGGTCCAGCGTTGCCTGTAGCGCTTCGCGGCTTTCATCATCGTTCGCCGGCTGTTTTAGCGCTTCGATCGCATTATCCAGCGCCTTGAAAAGGTCATGTTCCGTACCGGAAAGGAAGACGTCGCTGCCGGTATTGCTGACCTGCACCTCCGTGCTGTCCGCCACGCGCTGCACCATCGGGGTATTGCCGCCAACGTAGTCGCCCTCTTTGGTAAAGGGCTCGCTGCCGGTGTTGTAGCCAGCAAAAATATAGCGGCCGTTGCTGTTGCGGCTGTTGGCTAAATCCAGCAGGTTATTGCGAATCCCCTCCAGCTCTTTTGCCAGCGCGGCGCGATCTTCGTTGCTATAGGCGCCGTTGCCTCCGGCGACGATCTTTTCCGACAGGTTTTTTGTGACCAGCGAAGCGATAGAGTTCAGAACGTTATCCTGCTGACCCAGCGCATCCTGCGCATACTGACGGGCCGTTTCATAGTGTTCAATTTTCGCCAGCGCATTCTGGTAGATCACCGCCTGCGAGGCGCCAGCCGGATCGTCCGAGGGTTTCAGCAGCGTCTGGTTGGCCGCCAGACGCGCAGAGATATCGTTAAATCTACCCAGGCTGGATGTCATGTTATTCATCTGGCGCTGATACATGTAAAGTGAGCTAAGCCGCATCTTCTTTTCCTTTCGCGTTATTCTTCACTGTCCTTTACGAACCGGGTTTGGCTTATTAACGGACGCTTAACAGCGTATCGAAAATAGTGATAGCCGTTTGCAGTACTTGCGCGTTGGCCTGGTAGTATTGCGTAAACATATTCATCTTAACGAACTCCTCGTTCGGATCGACGCCAGATACGCTTTGTTGCTGTAACTCCAGATTGTCATAGACGCTGGCGGCCGCCTTGCCATTACTTTTCAGCGTATTGACCGTAGAGCCGACGGAGCTTACCAGGCTGGCGTAAGCTTCCGTTAAGGTCGCTTTGCCGATCAGGGTTTCATCTTTAATCGCAATTAACTTTTTAACGTTTTCGTTATTGCTTTCTTCTTCGTGCTTATCAGAGCCGGAGGCAGCGATCTGGTCGCCATTTTTCAGCGCCACGTCAACGTTGTCCGCTACGCCGCCTGCTGAATTGAAAATAAAGCTGTCGCCCGCTTCAGGCTCGCCTTTTGGCTCGATCACGATGCCGTCGAAATGCAATTTGCCGTCGGCGTCAATTTCTGTTTTAACCGGTTGGCCGCTGCTATCGGTCACCACCCAGTCATTGGCGTTCGGTCCCTGATAAACCACGGTGTAATCCTGCACCTTTACCTGAGGGATCAGCGAATTGCCACCGGCGTCTTCATCAAAGCTGATATTCAGCGTCGCGTCGCCCTGGTTATTGCGGTTTACCAGCGCCACCGGATCGTTGATAGTGAAAATATCGCCGCCGGTTGCGCCGCTCTGATCGTAACCCGCTTTATTCACCTCGTTAAAGCGGTTAGCCATTTGCAGCGCCAGTTGATTCAGCTGATTGCGGGCGTCCACCAGATCTTCATTGCGGAATTTAAACAGGCCGGCCAGCTTGCCGGTGGTAATTTTATTTTCATCCAGCCTGATGGCGTTGCCTGCGGCATCAGTGTAAAAAACGTCGAACTTTGACGGATCGGCGGCAGACGGCGCGGTCTCAAACAGACAGGTTCTGTCGCCGTTCACCAGCGATATGCCGTTGGAGAGTGAAACGTTAACCTCGCCGGTGGCGCGATTCTCATCCACCTTGATGCCCACCAGTTCGCTGAGTTTGTTTAACAGCTGATCGCGCTGGTCGAGCAGATCGGCGGGCTGCCCGCCCGATTGCGCGCTGCTTTTATAGAGCGCGGCGTTAATGGTCGCCAGCTCTTTGGCGCAGGCGTTAATATCGTCAATGCTCTGCTTAATTTGAGTATTGGTGCTTTTTTCCAGGCCGTTGAGCGTGCGGGCGTTGGTGCGGAACTGAGAAGCGGTTGAGTTAAAAGCTGACATCGCTTCCTGGCGGGCCGCCATGCTGACCGGGTCGCTGCTGACTTTCTCCAGCGCACCGAAGATATTATTGAGCGAGCTGGAAAGGTTACTCGTTTTATCGCCCAGCATATTATCGATTTGCGCAATCTGCTCGTAGCGGCCAGACAGCGCGTTATATTCCGAGCTGGCGCTGCGCAGCTGATTATTAATAAACCCGTTATAGGCGCGCTGCACGCCATTGACCTGAACGCCATAACCGAAAAATCCATAGCTGGTATTTTTCCCGCCAGCCTGTCCCAGAACAATATTCTGCCGGCTATAGCCTGGGGTAGAGGCGTTATTCAGGTTGTTGCCTACTACATTTAAAGACGACTGTGCCGCGCTCAGGCCGCTTTGCGCCAGGTACATGAGATTCATAAATCACCCGCGTTCTTTCTGTGCGTAAATTCCGAGAAAATAAGTTTTTTATGGTGCTTTGATATATCTATCGGCGCGTAGAAAAATTACTAAAATCCACGCAATTAAAATAATGAAGTCAAATCGTTTTTATAGGCGCTCGCCGTTTTTTCAATATTTATTTTTATTTGTTGCATGATGCCGATCAATTTTTTGGCGTAGTTTGGATCGGTGGCGTAACCGCCCTGTTGCAGAGCATGGGCGGCCTGCTCTGGCGTTTTCGCCTGCATCACATTCTTATAACGCGAATGACGCGCCAGCAATGCGCTGTAATCCTGTAATGCTTCGGTATAGGAAGAGTAAACGCGGAACGCCGCTTTCACTTTGCGCGCTACGCCGTCGATATATTCGGTAGTGGTGATTTCCGTCGATTTCCCTTTCCAGTCCGGCGTCGCTTTAATGCCGAACAGGTTATAGCTTGGCTGCCCGTTCTGCTGGCGGATTTCCCGGTTGCCCCAGCCCGACTCCAGCGCGGCCTGCGCCAGAATTAGCTGATGCGGGATACCGGTGCGACGGGAAACATCTACCGCCGGCGCCAGCAGGCGAGAGATAAAGCCGCCGCCCTGCGTATGAGCGTGCGAGGCCGACACGGGCGCGGGCGCGGCGACCGCCGGGCTCTGCTGGCGGCCCAGCGGCCGTTCGTAAGGCAGCTGCCGCGTCGACAGCGCGACTGGCGCGCTGCCAGCAACGTTGAGCGGCGTGCCGCCCAGCTGTTGCACCAGCTTATCGGCCAGTCCGGTCTGTCCCTGCGCCGCCAAATCTTGCGACAGCTGCTGATCGTACATGGTGGTAAACATTTCCGACTGCTGCGAGTTAAACAGTCCATCTTTAAAGGTGGCCGCGCGCATGCTTTTCAACATCATCTGAACGAACAGCCCTTCCATCTGCTGCGCGGCGGCGCGCAGGCCACGCTGCGGGTCCTGCTTCGCCACCTGTTTCAGGTTTTCCAGCGTACGCGCATCGAAGGCGGCGCCCGGATTCATTGACGGTGCTTTCATCAGTTCATTTCCAGCTTCGCGTTCAGGCAGCCGGCGCTTTTCATCGACTGCAAAATCGACATCAAATCGTTCGGCGTCGCGCCCAGGCTGTTCAGCGCCCTGATCACCGCGTTCAGATCGGCGCTGGTGTTGACGCGTTGCAGCGCGCCGCCCTGCTCGCGCAGTGAAATCTGCGTATCGGGCACCACCACCGTCTGCCCGCCCGCCAGCGGCGTATCAGGCTGGCTGACCTGATTGCTGCGCGAAATCTCTACTGAGAGATCGCCCTGCGCCACGGCGCAGGCATCCAGCGTAACGTGACGGTTGATCACCACCGAACCGGTGCGCGAGTTGACAATGACGCGCGCCTCCATCGGCCCGGTTTTGATGGAGATATTTTGGATATCGGCGAGAAAACGCACCTTTTCCGCGTTGCCGATCGGCGCGAACAGCTTGATCACGCGCGCGTTTTCCGCCATTGCCGTGCCGCCGCCGTAGCGTCGGTTGATTTCATCGCTGATGCGCTGGGCCAGGCTAAAGTCTTCCTGGTTCAGCTGAAGGCGCAGCAGATTTTCGTTGCCGAACTGCGTGGGCACTTCACGCTCAACCGTGGCGCCGCCGCTGATGCGCGCACCGTTCAGCTGGTTGACCTGCACCCGACTGCCGCCGCTCTGCGCGCCCGCGCCCGATACCAACAGGTTGCCCTGCGCCAGCGCGTAGATCTGATTATCCACGCCTTTGAGCGGCGTCATCAGCAGCGTGCCGCCGCGCAGGCTTTTGGCGTTGCCCATCGAGGAGACCACCACGTCGATTTTCTCGCCCGCGCGGGCAAAGGGCGGCAGCTCCGCCGTCACCATCACCGCCGCGACATTTTTCAGCTGCATATTGGTGCCGGGCGGCACCGTAATCCCCAGCTGAGACAGCATATTGCTCAGGCTTTGGGTGGTGAACGGCGTCTGCATGGTCTGATCGCCGGTGCCGTCCAGACCCACTACCAGCCCGTAGCCAAGCAGCGAGTTACTGCGCACGCCCTGAATGGTGGTTAAATCCCGTATGCGTTCCGCATGGCTGTTCGGCGCCAGCAACACGGCCAGGCAGAGGCAGGCATGCAGAAAAAAGCGATAAAATGGCGTTCTCATAAATCAGCCTGTCAGAAAGGTGAAAGGTTAAGGAACAGGCGTTGCAGCCAGCCCATCTGCTGCGCTTCGTTGATATAGCCGCTGCCGACATATTCGATGCGCGCATCGGCCACCTGCGTAGAGATCACCGTGTTGCTGCCGCTGATGGTGCGCGGATTCACTACGCCGGAAAAACGGATAAATTCGGTACCCTGATTAATCGCGATCTGTTTTTCGCCCACCACCAGCAGGTTGCCGTTTTCCAGCACCTGTTTCACGGTAACGGTGATGGTGCCGCTGAAGGCGTTCCTGGCCGCCGCGCCGCCTTTGCCCGTGAAGTCATTTTCGCCTTCAATCGAAGTTGCGGCGCGATCGCCGCCGAACAGCCCGCTCATAAAGCGCGGCATCGCGTTAAAGCCCAGCCCCACCGAGCCGCCTTTGGTGGCGTTGGCCGACGAGCTTTTGCTGGCGCTGACGTTTTCCTGTAACAGGATCGTCAGGGTATCGCCGATATTGCGCGGACGGCGATCTTCAAACAGCGGCTGGTAGCCGTAGTTCATCGCCTGCCCGGTCTGAAATATCGATCCGTTGACTTCATTCAGCTGAGGCGGCGTCGGGCTGGCGGTGGTGACGCCCTGGACCAGCGGCTTATGGGGAATACCCGCGCAGCCGGTCAGCAGCGCGCCGAGCATCGTCAGCGTCGCCAAACGGCCTGCGGAAGCCGCCAGGCGGCTCACGGGATGAGAAGCGACGCGGGAGAGGGTGTTCGCGCCAGGCGGCATAAAGGCGGACGGATTTATCATGATATTCACTACGGTAAGTACAGATGCGAGCGGGCGCGGCCTGACGGTCGCGCCCAGCTCCCGCTACGATCAGAGCTGCGCCAGTCGCTGTAGCATCTGATCGGAGGTGGATACGGCTTTGCTGTTGATCTCATAGGCGCGCTGCGTCTGGATCATATTCACCAGCTCCTCGGCCACGTTGACGTTGGACGTCTCCACGTAGCCCTGTTTCAGCGTGCCCGCGCCGTTCAGCCCCGGCGTGGACTCATTCGGCGCGCCGGAAGACTGGGTTTCGCGGTAGAGATTTTCACCGATGCTTTCCAGGCCGGAGTCGTTGATAAAGGTGGTCAGCGTCAGCTGCCCAACCTGCTGCGGCGCGGTCTGCCCGGCCAGCGTGACGCTGACCAGGCCATCGCTGCCGACGGTCAGCGAACCTGCATCCTGCGGCAGCGTAATCGCCGGCTGGATCGGGTAGCCGCTGGCGGTCACCAGCTGTCCGTTCTGATCGATCTGGAACGCGCCGTCACGGGTATAGGCCGTGGTGCCATCCGGCAGCAGCACCTGGAAAAAGCCCTGGCCGCTGATGGCGACATCTTTCGCGTTATTGGTCTGCGTCAGACCGCCCTGGCCGTGAATGCGCTCCGTCGCCACCGGACGCACGCCGGTGCCGACCTGTAACCCGGAAGGGATGGTGGTCTGTTCTGACGATTGCGCGCCCGGCTGACGCAGCGTTTGATAAAGCAGATCTTCAAACACCGCGCGCTGACGCTTAAATCCGTTGGTGCTGACGTTCGCCAGGTTGTTGGTAATGACGTCCATATTGGTCTGTTGCGCTTCCAGACCCGTTTTGGCAATCCATAAGGCACGCATCATGGCAGGCTTCTCCTTGCCGGTTATTAACTTATGCTAAGCAGTTGGTTGGCGTTCTTGGCGTTGTCGTCGACGGTGGAGATGACTTTCATCTGCATGTCGAAGCCGCGCGCGGTGGCGATCATATCCACCATCGCCTTCACCGGGCTGACGTTGCTGCTTTCCAGCGCGCCGGGCATCAGCCTCAGCTCAGGATCGGCGGGCAGCACCGGATTCTCCTGCTGAGCGGGATCGACATGGAACAGGCCGTCGTCGCCGTTGCGCAGCATATAAGGCTGCGCCGTGACCATTTTCAGCCGTCCGACCAGCGCCAACGCGGTGGGCTCATCGCCTGCGCCCAGCGCAGTAATGGAACCGTCCGGCGCGATGGTCACCTGCGCCTGCGGCGGAATGGCGATCGGACCGCCGTCGCCCATCAACGGATAGCCTCTGACGCGCAGTAGCCCTTCGCTGTCGACTTCAATATTGCCGTCGCGCGTATAGGCTTCGCCGCCGTCCGGCAACTGCACCGCCAGCCAGCCGTTCTGCGGCATCGCCACATCCAGGCTGCGGTCGGTCTGGTTGATAGCGCCCATGGTGTAGTCGTTGTAGGGCGTTGATTCAGTAACCAGCACACGCGTGGCGTCGGTGGGGCCGTTGACCGGCACCGCGCGGTATGCGGTAAGCTGGGCGCGAAAGCCGTTGGTGGAGACGTTCGCCAGGTTATTCGCCGTGACCGCCTGACGGTTAAGCGCGGCGTTCGCCGCGCCCATAGCGGTATATATTGCGCGATCCATACCTTATCCGCCGTTATCCCAGGTTCACCAGGGTCTGCAACAGCTCAGACTGGGTTTTGATCGTCTGCGAGTTGGACTGATAGTTGCGCTGGTAAACGATCATGTTGACCATCTCCTGACTCAGATCCACGTTGGACGCCTCAAGCTTGTTGCCGTACAGGTTGCCCAGGTTACCGGTGCCCGCTACACCGATGACCGGCTGACCGGAGGATGGGGTTTCAGTCCAGCAGTTGTTGCCGCTGGAGGCGAGGCCGCCTGCGTTGGTGAAGTTCGCCAGCACCACCTGGCCCAGCAGCTGCTGCTGGCCGTTGCTGTAGGAGGCCATAATCTGGCCGTTGTCACCGATGGTATAGCCGTTCATCGAGCCTGGCGCATAACCGGTGGTGCTGGGGCTGTCCATCGCGGTATCGGCGGCCTGCTGCGTCATGCCGGTCATATCCAGTTCGAAATCCAGCGCGTCGGCGCCGTTATAGGCTGAGCTGACAATGCTGATGCGGGCCGGATTGGTAGTGAGCTGACCGGCGCTGTCGAAGGCGAGATCCATTTGCTGATACTCTTCTTTGCCGTCGTCACCGATTTTCGGCGCGGTGGTGTCATGGGTGTAGACTTTCCACGCGTTGTCGCCGGTTTTTACGAAGTAGACGTTCACCGTGTGGCGGTTGCCAAGGCTGTCGTAGGCGTCAACCTGGGATACCGAGCTATAGCTTTTGTTGTCTTTGGGATCGAAGGGGATATCGGCGGCGATCGGGTCCGTGCCAGAGTCGAGGTTGCCCGTCATCGTGCCGCCGTCAGAGGCGCGCGCCGGCATCTGCCCGGTGGGGATCTGGATCGGGCCGACCGCGGCGCCAGGCTGAATCGCTGGCGGCGTGCCTGTCGCCTGATAACCGGTGAGCTGCATACCCATATCGTTGACGATATAACCGTTCTCATTGGTTTTGAACTGCCCGTTGCGGCTGTAAAAAACCTGCCCGGCTTCGCTCACCAGGCGGAAAAATCCGTTCCCCTGGATGCCCATATCCAGGCTGCTGCTGCCCTGGCCCAGCACGCCATCGCTAAAATTCTGTTTAACCCCGGCCACCTGTACGCCCATGCCGATTTGCGATCCGGCAAAGACGTCGGCAAAAGAGATGGAGCCGGATTTAAATCCAACGGTCTGGGAGTTGGCGATGTTGTTGCCGACGACATCCAGCGCCTGCGACGCCGCGTTCAGTCCACTAAGACCTTGTGAAAAACTCATACGTAACCTTCCTGGCCGCTAATAAATGCTAAAACGGAAATTACTCAATCAGATAAACCTGGCTCAGCGTGGCGCTGCCGCCCAGTCCCAGTTGCAGTACCGCACCGGTCAGGGTGAAGGAGACGCTCTCCACTTTGCCATGTTTCAGGGAAACGATTTTTGGTGCAGAACCATCCTCGTTGGCAGCGGTATAGGTGACTTTGTAAGACTTGCCTTCACCTAACTCCGGCGTCGCCGGCTGGAACCCGGTCAGCTCGTCGAAGCGGTATTTATGCACGCCCGCTTTGACATCTTTCAGTTCAGCGGTATAGCTGTTGCCCTCGCTGTCGGTCAGCACCACGTTCACTTTATCGACGTCGTTTTCGACCGAGAACGCGAGCGTGTCTTCCGCTTTGGTGACGGTGCTGTCGCCTTCGGTATAAACGCTGCGTCCAACCCACTGCGCCGCGTTCATCTGCTGCATGCTGACCACCAGCTGGCCGACGTTATTCATTGAACTGTTCAGCTGCTGAACGCCCGCCGCCGTGTTGAACTGCGCCATCAGCGAGGTGAGCTGATTGTTGTCCATCGGGTTGGTGGGGTCCTGGTTTTGCATCTGCGCAACCAGCAGGTTCATGAAATTGTTAGTGATATCGTCAATCGATGAACCATTGGTATTATTGGCGGCGCTGTAATTACTGGTAACTGGCGAGACGGCCATTTCAACTCTCCTTATTGACCCAGCGTCAGCGTCTTCAGCATCAGCGCCTTGGCGGTATTCAATACTTCCACGTTGGCCTGATAGCTGCGCGAAGCGGAAATGGTGTTGACCATTTCACCCACGACATCCACATTCGGCATCCGCACGTAGCCACGGGCGTCCGCTAACGGATTGCCGGGCTCGTACACCATGCGATCCGGGGCGTTGCTTTCCACCACGTCACTGACCTGCACGCCGCCGATCTCCTGACCGGGCGCCTGATTGACGCGGAAAACCACCTGACGCGCGCGGTAGGGTTCACCGTCTGGCCCGACGACGCTGTCGGCATTCGCCATATTGCTGGCGCTGACGTTCAGTCGCTTCGACTGCGCCGTCATGGCGGAACCTGAAATATCAAAAATGCTGAATAAAGACATGACGATTAACCCTGACTGATCACGCTCATCATCCCTTTAATCTGGGAACCGAGAATGGTTAAGCTGGTTTGATATTTGATGTTGTTGTCAGCGAAATTAACTCGCTCACGATCCATATCGACGGTATTGCCGTCAGCGCTGGGCTGATCGGGAATCCGATATAATAAATCGGTCTAATTAAAGACCGTCGCCGTAGCCGGGATATGCCTGGCGGCGGTCAGGTTCAGCGTTAAGGGCTCAGTACGGCTGCGCTGCTGACTGACCGCCTGTTTAAGCTGCTGAGAAAAGTCGATATCCCTGGCTAAATAGCCCGGCGTATCGGCGTTAGCGATATTCGACGCTAAAATATCCTGCCGGCGGGCGAGTAAACTCAGCGCTTCCTGCTGAAAATAGAGTGCCTTATCGAGTTTATCCATCATGACAAGACGGGCCTTTTTTTACACGGAGATTAACGCAGAGGACTATAAAGGGGATTGGAAATAATCTATAC
>NZ_JANION010000195.1:0-9815 GCF_024610815.1 Mixta sp. | reverse complement strand
GTTGGTGGCTTTGTAGGAATGGTTATGTGGGTTGCAAGGTTATTAAAAGTAAAAGGTTTTTAACATTTGTAAAAGCTCCCCGACCCCTGAGTCAGGGAGCTTACTTTATAGTGGAGAATAACTTTCTTGGAGCAACATCCTCAGACAAACTCGATAAGGCCGTTGAGAAAATTAAGAATGGTGACAAGTCATTAGCTGCTGCGAATGAGCTGATTACGCTGGAAAATGCCGATAAGCGCAGCGATGCCCTGGTGTCTAAATTTACTAAAGACCCTTCACAAATGAGCAGCACGGAACGCGCTGAACTGGCGGGATATCAGCGGGTTTATGCGGCTGAAATGGAGAAGGAATACGGTTCCGCCGTCTCGCAGGAGCTGGTTAAGGGACTGCTGTCAGGCCAGGACTATATAAAACATAATCCTGACTCTGAGGCAATGGCGAAGGCGCAGAGCATCATGAACACCTGGGGCTACCATAAATCGAATGCCAGTATTGGGGATGCACCGCTGATATTTGGCGGAAGTGTGCTGGGTCTTACCGTGAAAGAAATGACGACGAATGCGGCAATCGGTGTGGAAGTTAATACTGGTGTTCAGCTTGCCGGAAAAGATCCGTTCAGCTATGTGGATGCGATTATGGCGGGGGTAACAGCGGCAGCAACGACAGGAAAAGGGATCATAGCTTCAACTCCTGTCAATATGGGCGGGGCGGCAATCGGAAGCGGATTTAAGGGAGAAGAACCACTTAACTCTATGGCTGGTGCGGCTGCGGGTACTGTCGTTGGTGGCTTAGGCGGTGAAATAATAAAAGGAGTCGGCTCAAAGCTTGGAAAAGATGCAGCGTCTGATTTAACAGGTACGGTTCTTGGAGGCTACATCGGCGAGAAAACAGGGAGTGCTGTTAAAGATGAACTCGATAAGAAGGATAAAACCGATGCTAAAAAATAATCTTTTTAGTTTGGTCAAACTGATATTGAGTTGCCTGATTTTATTACTCATTGGCGATGTTGTAGCTGAACTACTTGCATCAGTGATTATTTATTTTAAAAAGGGTTTTTTCCCCTTTAATTGGGGTGATGTTTTTGCCTCTTTCTTTGAATCTGGATATGTTGGTGGCCTTATTTTGGGTATCGGGATTTGGATAAAAATCTGGTTAAAGGAGAGAAAAAGCCGGAAAACTCCACCTGAATGAAAGTTCTATCCCAACCCCTGCTGCGGGTCTTGTTGTTGAGAATAACCTTCTGGGCGGCAATGAATGGACGCAGGGAGAAAAAGCCAGGGAGCATGGTAAGGATGTGCTGTCATGTGCAAACAATCCTTCAGGAGAAGCCTGCCAGCGAGGCCTGGCGGAAAACAAAGCCTATGCGGGAGCGCTGGCTACAGGAGGCGTGGCGTTATTGCCCGGTGCCGCGCAGGCGATGTGGGAGTTGGGCACAGGGGTAAACGCAGGTGCTCAGTATGCTGAAGATGGCAAGGTGAATCCGGTTAACTCTATTGTTGCTGGCTGGATAAACGTTGCCAGCATGGGGAATGGCTTATGGGGAACAGTGGGCTGGAATGCAGCCGGTGGCGCGCTAAAAAAAGCACGATAAAGAGAACAGCTTAAACCCATGCCAAATAAAGCCGGTGTTGATGCGCAAAAAAACGGCAGTACAATAGCCGGACATGAGGATGCGTTTTCCTCTCCTGACCGCAGGCTGCCATGATCTCCATAAAAACCTTTTGTCTGAGCTTTCTTTGCATCATTTTGCTTTCGCTTGTCGCCAGCCTTGCCCAGGCCATGCATCAGCGGGATTCGCGCCAGCTGGAGGGCTGGTGGTCTGCCCGACGTGATTCCGCCGGAATAGCGCCCAACGCCCGGCAAAATGCCGGACTGGCGATTGTCCAGGTCTATGCCGCGCCTACATGGGGCTGGAAAGGCGTGGTGGCAGTCCATCCGTGGATCATTTTTAAACGCGCCGGTGAAACGGAATATAATCGCTACGAGGTGATCAGCTGGGGCGCGGGAATAAAAGTGCGTCGCAATCGCAACGCGCCGGATGGTTACTGGTATGGCGCAAAACCTCGCCTGCTGGTGGATCATCGTGGCCCAGAGGCTGAAGCGATGATTCCGCAGATTGAAGCGGCCATCGCCTCTTACCCGTGGCCGGATACCTACCGCGCCTGGCCCGGACCTAACAGCAACACCTTTATCGCACATATCGGGCGCGAAGTACCCGCTCTGAAACTGGATCTGCCAGCCAATGCGGTAGGCAAAGATTTTCGCTCGCTGCTTAATCCCGTTGGCCTGCCGCCGTCGGGGCGTGGATTGCAGGTTTCGGTGCTGGGCGTCGCCGGCATCACGCTGGGGGCAGAGGAGGGGTTCGAGGTCAACGTGCTGGGGCTCAATCTGGGGCTGGATTTTTCGCCGCTGCGTTTACGACTGCCGTTTATCGGCGGGCTGGGACGCGATAATTTGCAGAAGAAAGATCCGGTCAGCCCGGAGTGATAGTGAAGTTTAACCGGCTCGATAAAAGAAAAATCCACGCGCCTGCGTGGATTTTACAGCGATGGCGTGTTTATAAGATTTCTACTCATTGCCCCATTGGTTGAGGAACTCAGCGATCTCATCGATACGTCGCGCGTCAATGCCGGCTTCGCTGGCCATCTCCTGCTGCGCGTCCTCACCAATCTCTTCGTTATTCATTAAGCGGGTAATCAGTAGCTGGAAATAGCGCGCCAGGGGCTCGCGTTCTGATTCACCCACTGCTTTTGCGGATTCGGTCGAGTACTCATCCACGATATCATAATATTTCAGTGGTACTTCATTGTTCATAAGGCGTCTCCTGGGGTATGCCTGTATCAGGTGAGGGCTGCTGCATCTGTCTGGCCGTTGCCAACCCTTCTTCCATGAACGGGCGCAACATATCGTCTCAGTGAAAGCCTGAAGACCCTTTCACCGATACGTATCGCAAAAGCGTTCATTACCACATTAAATCATCGGGCACTTTAAAATCAGCGTAAGGATCTTCCTCATCCTGCGCTTCCTGGCTCAGTGCGCTATTTAAAACAATACTGTTAGCATCGCGCTGCGCGATTTTGTCGGCTACGCTTGCGGGAATAATAGCGTATGTACTCTCATCGCTGTTATCAGCGGCCAAACGAGCAATGGCGAGACGTCCGCTAATCAACTGAGCCTGTGTCGCCTTATCCACCATCATTTCCTTAATTAACTTCCCATCGGTGAAGTTAAAGCGAATCGTCCCTTTTACAATCTCGATCTTGTTCATTTCAATGAGCTGCTTCACCTGAGCTTTATACGCTTTAGACAAGGCAGCCTGTTTTTGCTGTTCGTTTAGCTGCTTATCTCGCTCAAGCTGCGCTTTTTTGTTTTCTTCTACAGCCGCTCTTGCCTCACGTGCCTGAACGCGTGATTTTTTCGCCGTTCTTTGCACTTTTTCCATTTTCTTGCTGGTTACTAATCCAGCCTTGAGCATCTGTTCCTGTAGGGTGAGTTTTGTCATCTTCGTTTCTACACCAGTTAAATAATTGTGGAATGATACCTGTTATTTTTGTAACCGTATCAGGTTGCAGAGCCTGAGCGCCGTGCGGCTTGCATGTGCTGCCGAAAGGGGGAAAGCGCCCTCTGGCGAGGCTTAACGCGGTCTGTAAGCGATGCCGAAACCCTGCTTATGAGCGATGCAGAATTTCGGCAGGATCGGGCCGGGTGATTCAGACCTTGAGCAGCTTTACCGTGCTCTCTATATCGATCTCATCTTCCGAGAAGATTAAGGTCGTGCCCTGAAAGGTGGTGATCGCCAGTTTTTTCACCGAGCGCATTTCACCGGGCTTCTCAGCGCTTTTCGGCCTGATATTGTTCATCAGTATGCCCACCGACAGTATCGGCTTTTCTTTATCGATGCCGCTCGCGACAGGCTCCTCTTCGCTGTAAACCACGTAAGATTTAATTGAGGTAAGCTTAAGGCGTTCGCCCGCGATATAGATGTATTTGCTTTCCGGGATGACTTTCACAGCATACGCTGATAAACCCTTATTGTTGGTTGTCGGTTCAAAAGTCACCGCCGCATCTTTCTTAATCAGTTCCGGGTTGGCGACCTTAATCACATGAAAATAACGGTTATCGCCGTTTTCATCTTTGATAAATCCAAAACCTTTATCCTGAAACCAGGTTGTGATCGTTCCTTTCATCGCCGTTACCGCCTACTTAATCGTTTATTAACTGAGATTTTGCAGCGCGCAGTGTAAAACACAACGCCGGTGCAGACTACGCCTTTGGTTTAAGTCTGGCTGATAAATTTTGTTCCGGCGAGCGGCGCTGCTGTTCGTCAGACTGAATAGCCTGTGCGCTTATTTGGCGCCGTGCTTTTATGAAAGGGTGAGGGCATAAAATGAAAAATCCACGCAGGCGCGTGGATTAGCTGTTGCTTGATTCCATGCCGGGCATTACCGCAGCGCATTCCTGCTGAACTAAGTCAGGTTCTGAGAGAGCGCCTTACGTACATTACTCGCTTCAGGTGCATCAAGCGGTGTGACCATGGCATAGTTATAATGTTCGTCGCTCCAGTATTGCGCCATAACATTTTCTGCTTTACGCTCCCCTTGCGATATTTTATTCTGGCTAAGCGGCCGGATATACCAGGCGACACGGATGCCGCGTGGATCCTGATACATCACCACGGCGGCTGGCCCCTGCGCCGTCGCCATCAGGCGAGCGCCGAGCGGTTTAAAGCCATAGCGTTCAAGGTTGGGCGGCAGCGCGCCGCGAATAAAATAGCGCGTCACCCAGCCTGCCAGCTCTGCATGCTGACTGGCGCTCACGTCGAGCGGAAGCGTTGTCTCATCGCCAAACAGTTTATAGGCCTGAACGGCATCTTCCATTGGCAGAGGCGCTGACATTTGCGCATCTTTAAGTTGCCATCCGGTCATTCCGCCGACGCTGAGGGAGAGAACAAACAGACAGGCCAGCGCCACCTTTCTTTGCCGCTGCTCTCGCACGCGGCGATGAAAATAATGGGGTTCGACACTATTCATGTGCAACGGCTGCCGGTTTATTGCATGACGTAGATGCTGCGTTTCATGACGCAACGCGGCCATTTGTGCGGCAACCTGGGGATTTTCCGCCAGGTAGCGCTCTACCTGCTGCGCCGTCGCCTCATCAAGCTCGCCATCCATCCAGGCGTGCAGTTGCTGTTCGTCGGGGGTCATTTTAGCCTCCTCAGTGACATCGGACTCACTTTGCCTTCCGATTTCTCGTGTAACAATTTACGCGCCCGGGAAAGACGAGACATGACGGTTCCCAGCGGGATATTCAGTGCCATAGCGGCCTCTTTATAGGTGAGCTCTTCCACGCTCACCAGCAACAAAACAGCGCGATAGTCGGTCGGCAGCGTAGCAAACAGCGCCAGCGTATCGTCGGCTATTGCCATCGCTTCGACAGAGGGGCCCGGTAGATCTTCGCCGGTGAAAAAAGCCAGAATCGCGTGGTAGCGTTTTCGTCTGCGTTCCCCGTCAATAAACTGCCGGTAAAGCACAGAAAACAACCAAGCGCGCAAACTCTGGTCACGGGTATTTTGCGCCCTGTGGGTCAGGGCTTTCATCAGACAGCTCTGCACCAGGTCGTCGGCGCTGTGCGGATTACGGGTCAGCCACAGTGCAAATCGCTGCAAATGCGGCATCATCTCCCGGATTTCATCATCAGTCAGATTTGACACAGCCGCCTCTCAAGGTTTGCGCTGTCCGGTCATACTCTCAAACACACCGTCACGCAGTATTAGCGCATGCAGTAATGCCGCCGCCAGATGTCCCATGATGGTCACAAACAGCAGCAGAGCGACGAGAGAATGCAGCGGACGTAACAGAGCATAGACATCATTATTAACCGGTAACAGTGGCGGTAAAACAATTCCAGCACCGATGGTGATCGGATAGCCTGCCGCCGACAGCATCGCCCAGCCAATCAGCGGCTGAGCCAGCATCAGCGCATACAGTATCCAGTGTGAGAGATGCGCCAGCCCGCGCTGCCAGCCGGGAATCGAGCGGGGCAAGGGGGGCGTTGCGGTAAAGAAGCGTAACCATAAACGCACTAACACCAGCAGCAATATCATCAGCCCGAGTGGTTTATGCAGAGAGACCAGCAACGCATGCAGTGACGACACAGTGGAAACCATCGCAACGCCAATAAACAGCATAGCCAGTATGGCGGTAGCCATTAGCCAGTGCAGCACGCGCAGCGCGGGATGAAAATGCGTAACCTGTTTCATAATGAGTGCCCTGACTGTTCAGACTGCTCGCGGGTGCGAAGATTGTAAGATTTGGCATAGGCAGCCGATCGCGCATTAAGGAGCGGATCGCTGGAAGCGGCTATGCCATCCGGCAGAATCAACGGATCGTAATTAATGTCATTACAGGCTCCCTGCTGTTGCGGCATGGCGCGAGTGACTGTCAGCGTTCCGGCATTAATCGTCTGCCGATCGGCGGGCCAGACTTTGGAGGCGTCGTTCTCTGGATCGCCCGCTCCGGCTACCGTGATAATCAAATCCCATCTAAGCGGCGCGCTGGCGAGGCGTTGCTGCAAATCTTCCTGCAAAAACTGTTTATCCGTTCGCTGCGCCGCGGTTATCGGCTGACGCGGCATTCGCGGCACCATGCTCCAGCGGACCAGATGTTTATTATTCGCTTTATCGACAAAGAAGAAGGCGTTAAGGCTATTAAACTGGTCACTTCCCCAACTGGAAGAGGGAACATAATGCTTTAACCAGCTCAGGAAGGGGACAATTTCTGGATGCTTATCAATAAGGTTTTTTATATTTTCTGGCCTGGGTTTTCCGGTTGCGGGATCGGGTCGTGAAGCGACCTGCTGGTCGTAAAATCCCTGCACCGTCGCTACCGGAAAAAACGGAATGGCATTCATCCCGGTACGCCATTGTTCTCCATCTGCTAACTGGAACAGTAGCGCCATACTGCGAACAGGAACGGCATAATCGGGCGCATCTGCATTACCGCCGGCAATCGCCAGTCGTCCTGTCACCGGGGTCGTCATCCCCTGAGCGAAAAGCGCTGCGTGGGAAATCGCGCTGGCGTTGCCACTGGAAATAAAATTGCCCACCACACATACCCCTTTGGCATGGTTACGACGGTAGCCAGGATGTTTTCCGCCGGATTGCTCCAGCGTGACAATCAGCTTATCGGCGGAGAGACGTTGCGGGGTCAGCCATCCTCCTGCCCATAAAATCAGGAAGGTGAGTGACAGCGGAACGGCGGCAATCAGTGAAAGGCGCGTCAGTTTCTGCCTGAGTAAAAGAGAAGAATGCGGCATGTTAAAGGCTCATCTGTGTGCTAAGAATGCATAAGACGAACCACAGGAAGAGTTATTCCCGTCGCCAGATAATTTTTTTGCGCTATTTTGCGCGGGCTGCGTTTTAGTGCTGAGGTGTCTGTTAAACCCGTGACGATTCAAAACTTACAGGCTGACCCTGTGGCAGCAGGTAAACTACACCTGTTAAGTCGGGTGATAAAACGAAGGTGGCTGGCCCGTAACCCGACGGAACATTGTCGCGAAGGAGGAGCCATTTTCATAACCGAGCGACAACGCGACTTCATTCACCGGTGTGCCCGTTAGCAGCAATGACAGCGCGCTGACCACACAAGCTCGCTGACGCCAGGCGGAAAACGACATGCCGGTTTGCTGCCGGAAATGGCGACGAAATGTGCTGCCACTCATAAACAGCGCGCTGGCCCAGCGCTCGGCCTGATCGTGGATGGCTGGCGCGAGTAAAAAAGCCTGACACAGCGCCAGCAGCGCGGGCTGCTGCGGCAAAGGAATATCGAACGCGCGCACCGGCATTGCCGCCAGTTCAAGCAGCATCAAATCTGTCAGCGCCCGATCGCGTACACTGTCATAGCGCGGCGGCAAATCCACCGCCTCCAGCAGTAGCTGCCGCAACAGCGGCGATACGCCAATCACTTCACAGCGGCTGATGTTACGCAATCTGGCCGCGCATGCGGGTTCGATATACAGGCTACGCGTAGTGACGCCCACAAACTTTACGGCATGCAGGGTTTTGGGGGGGATCCATACCGCATGCTGGGGCGGCACCACCCATTTCCCGTCACGGGTTGAGACGTGCATCAGGCCGGTTGCGCCATACAGAAGCTGCGCGCGGCGGTGCTGGTGTTGCGGCAGGATAAATCCCTGCGCATAGTCGTTGCCGAGCGCCACAACCTCCCGATCCAGCCGATCGAAATCGTCAATTTTTCCGTTTCGCACTTCCGCCTCCATCTGACCAGTTTGCAAGGGTAATTGAGCGCTGCGCAAATGGGAAGCGGGGCGCTGGCGCGATAAGCTACTGCCTCATTTTCAAACGGGACACTTCTTTGAACGATCTGATGATTATTGCACTGGCCGGTTTTACTACCGGCATAACAACGGTACTTTTTGGTTTCGGCGGCGGCTTTGTGGTGGTGCCCTTTGTTTACCAGTTGCTGGTGCGGCAGCCGCAGCTGGCAGGCAGTGCGATGCATATTGCCGTCGCCACCTCGACTGCGGTGATGATTTTTAACGCGGGCTGGGTCAGCTACCAAAACTGGCGTGCGGGCAGGCTTTCTTCATCCATCTTGTTCCCGCTGCTGTGGTTTATCGCCATGGGCGCGGTGGCCGGTTCGTGGCTGGCGGGAATATTGAGCGAAGCGCTGGTTCGCGCGCTTTTTATCCTTTATATGCTGGCGACGATTGGGGACTGTCTGTTGCGCAAAGGTTTCTTCAGCGGCAGTGCGCCGCGTCGCTTAACACTTTTAACGGTCACCGTTGGCGGTATGCTAATCGGCATGATTGCTGCACTGCTGGGCGTGGGCGGCAGCGTAATGACGGTGCCACTGTTACGACGACACGGCCATGCGATGCGCGCGTGTATTAGCGCGGCCAACCCGCTTTCCCTGCCGGTGGCGCTGTGCGGTGCGGTGACCTATGCGATAAGCGGCTGGCACAAAATTCCGGCAGGCGGCTTTGTGGGATTTATCAGCCTGAAAATCCTGGGCTTGCTCCTGGTTACCGGCTGGGCGGGTATAGTTTTCAGCCGCAGGACGATCCCCGCCGTCCCCGATGTCTGGCATGCGCGAATCTACGTGATGCTGCTGTGCATAGTACTAATGGCAATGTTGCTTTAAACAAACCCTGTGTTGCGAGTTCGGTTGCTATTACAGCAGCAATATCTGCATGAAGAGTTGCTTCTGGCACAAAGCGGACCTTGAGGAATGAGTTCTATGCTCTTGGCTCACTAAATGCAATAAGTTCTAACTGAATTCTGCTGCCCATTTGTCCAACATATCAGCCCAGTCCTGCATCATCACTTTACGTTCATCAAGATAGGTTGCATGGTTGTATGTGCGACGAACATTGTTGGTATCAGCGTGCGCAAGTTGGGCCTCAATAGCATCAGGCCGATAGCCCATCTCGTTTAAACGGGTACTTCCTGTGGTTCGGGTTGCATGCGGGCTATAATGGCGATCAGCTCAAAGGTGTTAGAAGCGTCATTGACCTTGCGGATCTTATCTAGCTAACGAGCCCTTGCCGGGCTAACTCCATCCGCGACTTGCTTACGAGCTTGCTCACATTTCTACGAGCTTTACTGCTGGATACTCACCCAATGCAAACATGCTTGATTTGCCATTGAGCTTGAATCGGTAATGCCTCGCCTTTTTGCCGTTGGGTTTGACTTCAAGGTATAACCCATTGAAATCGTTGAGGCGGTAGAGCTTTTCTTTGGTTTTGCTGTACGGCATTGAGTATCTGTGAGCATAACGATTCCTTGTATATTTATT
>NZ_JANION010000179.1:0-3903 GCF_024610815.1 Mixta sp. | reverse complement strand
TCAAGGATGCCGTCATGGCGGGAAAGCAGCGTCAGGCAGCGATCGCAGTTTTTCGCGCGAAAGTTGCTGACGCACTTGGTGGCGATATCGAGATACTCTTCCGGTCGATCGATTTTGTCGCCCATATTTTCATTGGGCCACAGGTTAGGGTTTATGATCACCTGGCGGATATCGCAGAGAAAACCGATGCGCTCCGCCCAGTAACCGCCCAGCCCCACGCCGCAGATTAGCGGTCGTTCGTCGACGTTCAGCATCAGCATTTTGTCGGTTTCTTTTAACAAATGCTGCATGTCGTGCTTAGGATGGCGCGTGCTGTAGCTCAGCAGGCGGACATCAGGATCGATGAATTGCAGCTGCAATACTTTTTCATGATTGCCCGGACTACTGGAATCAAAACCGTGCAGATAAATAATCATGGTTATCCTCACCGTTGATTAACCTGCCGGGCATCCCGTATCAGTTGCCCGACGCCTTGTGCGCCAGCCAGCGTTGCTGTAGCGCGCTCAGCGACTGGCTGGCGCGCTGCCAGCGCGGGGAATCAAGCAGCTGCTGGCGGCTGAACGATCCCTGATGATACAGACGGCTCACCTGCTCTGCTTTGATCGGCGGCAGGTTATCCAGCACGCTGACCGCGCCTTTGCGGTCGTTGCAGACCAGAATCATATCGCAGCCCGCATCCAGCGACGCCTGAGCGCGCTGCGCATAGCTGCCCATGATCGCCGCCCCTTCCATCGACAGGTCGTCGGAAAAGATAATGCCGTTAAAATTCAGCTCGCCGCGCAGCACCTGCTGCAGCCAGAAGGGAGAGCCGCTGGCGGGGCGCGGGTCAACCTGAGTGTAAATGACGTGCGCGGGCATAATGGCATCAAGCGCCTGCTCAGCGATCAGCTGTTGGAAAATCGCCATATCATGCTGACGAATGATCGCCGCGTCGCGGTCATCGCGCGGCGTCTCTTTATGGGAGTCGGCGCTGACGGCGCCATGACCAGGAAAATGCTTGCCGGTGGTTTTCATCCCGGCTTCGTGCATACCTGCAATAAAGCGACGCGCCACGCGCAGCGCGATATGCGGATCTTTATGGAACGCGCGATCGCCGATCGCCGCGCTGATATGGCCAATGTCCAGCACCGGCGCGAAACTGATGTCGATATCCATCGCAATCATCTCCGACGCCATCAGCCAGCCCGCCTCCTGCGCCAGCGTGTCCGCCTCTTCGGGCGCATTCAGCGCGGCAAAAGATTGCATCGCCGGCAGCGTGGTGAAGCCGTCGCGAAAACGCTGCACTCGCCCGCCTTCCTGATCGACCGCCACCACCAGCCGCGCATGGGAAGCGGCGCGGATCTGACGCACCAGCTCGCGCAGCTGTTCGGGATCGTGATAATTGCGCGCAAATAAAATCAGCCCGCCCACCAGCGGGTGAGCCAGAATTTCGCGCTCTTCGGCGTCCAGCTCGTAACTTGTCACATCCAGCATGACCGGACCGGGTATCGACATGATGATTCCTCCTGTAAAAACTGGCGCACATCATAACGAGAATGCGGGACCCGCGCGCTAAATTTGTCGCCAGGCGTCGATAGCCAGCTGACGCAGCGTTTCATCGCCGCTCTGCTCCCAACGCAGCTGATACCAGCTGGCCATCAGCAGCCGCAGCCAGGGGCGCCAGCGCGCCGCCTGACGCCGCAGCGCGGCGGGAGCGATACGGTTCGCCCGCGCGTAAGCGGCCAACAGCGCATCGCCCTGCGCGGCGTTCAGGCCGTTGCCGTCGATAATGGCCGCCAGTTCCAGCGCCACGTCGCCGTCAGCGGCGTATTCCCAGTCAATCAGGCGCAAACCGGCGGGCTGCGTCAACAGGTTGCCGGGATGAATATCCATATGCAGCAGTCCCAGCCGCAGCGGCGGCGGTTCACCGCGCCGCGCCAGCCGCTTCAGCTGTCGCAGCCAGCGCGGATGACGGTGTCGACACTGAAGCCAGTAGTGTTGCAGCAACGGCAACAGTCGCAGGCGGTAGCCGCTCAGCGGTTGGCGGTGCAGCTGCGTCAGCAGCGTGACCAGCTCCGGCTGGCATGCGGAAAAGCGATCCGGCGGCAACGTCTCGCCGGGCAGCCACTCCAGCAGTAGCCAGCGCGCGTTGATCGCCAATGCGCGCGGCGCCAGCCCGCTTGCCGTCAGGCGATGCAGGATACGCCATTCGCGCTGGCGCGAGATAAAGGGAATCGGGGAGGAAGGAATACGCCGCGCCAGCCACTGCCGACGACCGCAAACCACCTTGCCGGAGAGGCCGGTCAGACCGTTAAGGGGATGATAAAAACAACCGGCAGCTTTCGCTGCCGGTTGTTGGGCATCAATCAGCGTCTGCAGCGCGGCGTCAATGCTGTACGCTGCCATTGCCTGACCAGATGATCTCCCCGGTTTGCACCAGCATCAGCTGCATCTGCAACTCAGGAGATTTGATATCGCCCTGAGCGTTGCTGTAAAGCACATACTGCGCGCCGACGTAACGCGCCAGGCCCACCGCTTTGCTGCGCGAAGTCAGGCTGTCTTCCGGCGACAGGCCGAGCGTCTGCTTCGCCTGCGCCAGCTGCTGCGGCGTCACCAGCGTAAAGGTGTTGTTGTTCGCCAGCGCATTTTGCAGCGCCGCCGTCGCCTTCGCGGTTTGCAGGCTGCCGTTTGTGCTGTTTTTAATGCGATCCACCAGCAGCACGCTGCCTGAAGTAATGCCCTGCGCCTTCAGCATCTGCGCCACCAGCGGCTGAATGCTGGCGTCCCAGTCGATAGATTTCAGTTTTGGCGGCTGCGGCACCGCTTCGCCCGGCTGCTGAGTGGTGATCGGCGGCGGCTGCACCACCGGCGGCAACGGCTGCGAAGGTTGGACAGGTTCTACCGGCGCAGGCGGCTGTTGAGACTGCTGGTTGTTGATACAACCCGCCAGAAAAAATGCAAGCAGCACGACGCCGGAGAGTTTTAAACGCCTGGACACGGTTTTTTCCTCTTACAGATAAAGATAAAGACGAACTTTGCTTGCCATCAGATTGCCGATTTGCGAACTGATCTCAAGCCGCTGATTTGGCAATACCACAACGGTGCGCGGCGTCTCGAACGGCTGGATCTCCAGCCCTTTATCGTCATACCAGTAAAAACGATAGTGGACGGTCACCGGTTTGCTCTGCTGGTTCTCCAGCACGCTCGCCGCCCGCTGTTGCCCTGACTGTTCGGAAATCGTCGGTTTGCTGGTCAGAATGCCTGCGGAAAGCACAGAGGATTCCATAATCAGCGACTGCGACGTATCGATCATCGCTTTATCGCTGCTACAGGCGGTAAGAAGCATAACCAGCGGCAGACTGGCGAATAACGCGCGCATGTTGAAGTTCCGCAATCCGGTTAGCTCAGCATCGGCCCCAGCGGGCGCCCGCCGACCAGGTGCATATGAATATGGTAAACTTCCTGCCCGCCATGCTGATTGCAGTTGACGATCAGACGGTAACCGTCTTCGGCAATGCCTTCTTTTTTCGCGATTTTCGCCGCAACGGTGAACATGCGACCCATCGCCTGCTCATGCGCTTCGCTGACGTCGTTGGCGGTCGGCACCAGAATGTTCGGCACAATCAGCACGTGCGTCGGCGCCTTCGGTGAAATATCGCGAAAGGCAGTGACCAGCTCGTCCTGATAAACGATATCGGCTGGTACTTCACGACGAATAATTTTACTGAAAATGGTTTCTTCAGCCATGATGCATATCCTTAGCAGAGAAGTAAGTCATGGGAGTATGAGCGAGAATTTCGTTTTCTTTCAACCTTCCCACCATTTTTCTTTTGTTCAGGCCGCCGTAGTGCCACTTTTTTGTACACCCTCTCGCCGTTGCGCCGATTTATTGTGCGCCTTTTCGCATTACCATCCACGCCATCT
>NZ_JANION010000178.1:0-5294 GCF_024610815.1 Mixta sp. | reverse complement strand
CGATATGCAATATCACTGAAATGATTATCGCGCGTTTTAACTTATCGTTTTGTTCGGATGCCTTCGACACGCTCGGTTCCCAAAAAACGGTTACGGAATAATTAAATTGGCTGCGTCATCAGGCCAACTGATTTCACACCCGCCTGATGCAGCAGGTTCAGCGCCTTGATAATTTCGTCATAGGGGACATCTTTCGCGCCGCCAATCAGAAACACCGTTTTCGGGTTCGCTTCCAGTCGACGCTGCGCTTCCGCCACTACCTGCTCGGAAGGCAGTTGCTCCATACGATCGTGATCGACCACCAGGCTGTACTGCCCTACGCCGGAAACTTCCACGATCACCGGCGGATTATCATCACTGGAGACCGTCTTTGAATCGGTCGCGTCCGGCAGATCGACTTCAACGCTCTGGGTGATAATCGGCGCCGTCGCCATAAAGATCAGCAGCAGCACCAGCAGCACGTCCAGCAGCGGAACGATGTTAATTTCAGACTTCAGATCGCGACGACCGCGACCACGCGTTCTGGCCATACGTCACCTCTGCTTACTTTTTATTCTCGCTGGAGAATGCCTGACGGTGCAGGATAGCCGTGAACTCTTCCATAAAGTTGTCATAGCCCTGCTCCAGCTTGTTCACGCGCTGGTTAAGACGGTTATAGGCCATGACCGCAGGGATCGCGGCGAACAGACCGATAGCGGTGGCGATCAGCGCTTCAGCGATGCCCGGCGCAACCATTTGCAGCGTGGCCTGCTTCACCGCGCCCAGCGCGATAAAGGCGTGCATGATCCCCCAGACCGTACCGAACAGGCCGATATACGGGCTGATTGATCCGACGGTGCCCAGGAAAGGAATATGGTTTTCCAGCGCTTCCAGCTCGCGGTTCATCGAGATGCGCATCGCGCGGGTGGCGCCTTCCACGACCGCTTCCGGCGCATGGCCGTTGGCGCGGTGCAGACGGGCAAACTCTTTAAAGCCGGCGTAGAAAATCTGCTCTGAGCCGCTCAGCTCGTCGCGACGTCCCTGGCTTTCCTGATACAGGCGCGACAGCTCGATGCCCGACCAGAATTTATCTTCAAACGCTTCCGCTTCGCGTCCCGCCGCGTTGAGTATGCGGGTGCGCTGGATAATGATCGCCCAGGACGCAATGGAAAACCCGATCAAAATCAACATGATAAGTTTGACCAGAAGGCTCGCCTTCAGGAACAAATCAAGAACATTCATGTCAGTCACTGCTTGAACTCCGCGACAATAGACTTGGGAAGCGCTATCGGCTTCATTAGGTGTGGGTTGATGCAGGCAATAAGAACCTCTGCTTCATTGAGCAGCTTGCCTTCCGCATTGACGATACGTTGCCTGAATGTCATGGTCGCGCGACCCATCGACGAAACCTCGCTCTGCACTTCAAGCAGGTCGTCCAGACGCGCGGCGGCAATATAGTCAACCGTGATCCGACGCACGACAAAAGCAATCTGCTGTTCAAGCAGCGACTGCTGATTAAAATGGTGCTGGCGCAGCATCTCAGTACGTGCCCGTTCATAGAAAGCAATGTAGCTGGCGTGGTAAACCACACCACCGGCATCCGTATCTTCGTAATAGACACGCACCGGCCATCGAAACAGCGTTGTACTCACTTTACATCCCGGTAATGCTTTTAAACGTTGCTACTATACGCAAGTGCAATCGGCTTTGGAATGGGTCGCCGAAGCGCGGAGAAAATAATTATCAAATGGAAACTATTGACAAAATTTTCGGAATATATCGTGGCGTAAGGTGGGGATAAACAGAGGTTTGCTGACAGAACTTTTCACTGTTAGCGGAGCCGGAAGCGACAGCGCCAGGCTCCGAATACAATTAAGATTAAAAGAAGAAGAGATTTCCCCATAGCAGCGCCAGTAGTGCCGGCAACGGAGAGAAAAAGCAGCGCCAGCGAAGCCGACGCGGACGAAAGCCAACGCCGTGCACCACACCCGCGCAGGTCGCCCAAATCAGCAGGAACCCCTGCCAGATGCTTAACGGACTGGTGCGGGCGGCGAAGCGCGTCGGGTCCCAAAACAGGCAGCCCGCCAGCAACAGCGCCAGCGCCAGGGAAAGCGCCCGCAGCGGGCGCTTATCCATCAGGTTATAGAACCGTTGCAACCGCTGACGCATCAAGCTTTATCCTGTTGCGCCGTCTCTTCCACATGCTCCAGCGCCAGCGCGGTGATAATACCGAAGGCGCAGGCGAGCAGCGTTCCAAGAATCCAGGCAAAATACCACATGGCTAAACGCCTCCGTTAATAGAGTGAATGTGTGTTGCTTTCAATATGTTCTTTGGTGATGCGGCCGAACATTTTGTAGTAGCACCAGCTGGTGTAAATCAGAATGACCGGCACAAATACCATTGCCACATAAAGCATCAGCTTCAGCGTCATCAGGCTTGAGGTAGCATCCCACAGCGTCAAGCTCATGTTCGGCTGCGTGCTGGACGGCATAATGAAGGGGAACATCGCCACCCCGGCGGTAAGAATGACGCAGGCCAGCGTCAGCGAGGAGAACAGAAACGCCCAGGCGCCCTTCTTCATTCGTGAGCAGAGCGCCGTTAACAGCGGGAACAGCAGGCCCAGCGCCGGGATCAGCCACAGCAGCGGATAGCGGTTAAAGTTAAGCAGCCAGGCGCCCGCTTCGCGCGCGACTTCTTTATTTAACGGGTTAGAGGCCGCGGCGCGATCGATAGCGCTGGTCACCACGTAGCCGTCAATGCCGTACATGACCCAGACGCCCGCCAGCGCGAACGCCGCCAGCATCACCAGCGCGCTGATTTGCGCCGCCGCGCGGGCGCGTAGATACAGCTCGCCGCCGGTGCGCATCTGCAGATAAGTGGCGCCTTGCGTCAGGATCATCGTCAGGCTGACGACGCCCGCCAGCAGGCCGAACGGGTTCAGCAGCTGGAAGAAGTTACCGGTGTAGTAGAGACGCAGATAGGCGTCGGCATGAAAAGGCACGCCCTGCAGCAGGTTGCCGAACGCCACGCCAATCACCAGCGGCGGCACGAAGCTGCCGAGGAAAATGCCCCAGTCCCACAGCTTACGCCAGCGCATATCTTCGATTTTAGAGCGGTAGTCAAAACCGACCGGGCGGAAGAAAAGCGAGGCCAGCACCAGAATCATCGCCACATAGAAGCCGGAAAAGGCCGCCGCATAGACCATTGGCCAGGCGGCGAACAGCGCGCCGCCGGCGGTGATCAGCCACACCTGGTTGCCGTCCCAGTGCGGCGCGATACTGTTAATCATGATGCGGCGTTCGGTATCGGTGCGACCCAGAATGCGCGACAGCATTCCCACGCCCATATCGAAACCGTCGGCGACCGCGAAGCCAATCAGCAACACGCCGATCAGCAGCCACCAGATAAAACGTACAACTTCATAATCCAACATAGCTGGCTCCTTTACTGCATCGGCTGCGAAGCGACAGTGGACTGCTCATAGTGATAGCGTCCGGTTTTCAGGCTGCTTGGGCCCAGACGAGCGAACTTGAACATCAGGTACATCTCCACCACCAGGAACAGCGTGTAGAGACCGCAAATCAGGCCCATGGAGAACAGCAGATCGCCGACCGTCAGCGTCGAGTTGGCGACCGCCGTCGGCAGCACTTCGCCAATCGCCCAGGGCTGACGGCCATATTCCGCCACGAACCAGCCCGCTTCGACGGCGATCCACGGCAGCGGAATGCCATACAGCGCCGCCTTCAGCAGCCAGCGGTTTTTGCCGATGCGGTTGCGAAGCACGCTCCAGAAAGAGAGGCCGATGATGCCCAGCATCAACACGCCGCACAGCACCATGATGCGGAAAGAGAAATAGAGCGGCGCGACGTGTGGAATGGAATCCTGCGTCGCCTGTTTGATCTGCGCTTCCGTCGCGTCGGTGACGTTCGGCGTATAACGCTTCAGCAGCAGACCGTAGCCGAGATCCTGTTTATGGCCGTTGAACGCTTCACGCACTGCCGGATCGGTATTGCCAGCGCGCAGCTCCTCCAGCAGCTGATAGGCTTTCATGCCGTTGCGGATGCGCACCTCATGCTGCGCCATCAGATCTTTCAGGCCGATAACTGGCTTATCCACCGAACGGGTGGCGATCAGGCCCAGCAGGTAAGGAATCTGGATGGCGTAACCGTTCTCCTGCGTCAGCTGATTCGGCAGGCCAAACAGCGTAAAGGCGGCCGGCGCGGGCTGGGTTTCCCATTCCGCTTCAATTGCCGCCAGCTTGGTTTTCTGCACGTCGCCCATCTCATAACCAGATTCATCGCCCAGCACGATCACCGACAACACCGTCGCCATGCCGAAGCTGGCCGCAATGGCGAAAGAACGTTTAGCGAAGGCGAGATCGCGGCCGCGCAGCAGGTAGTAAGCGCTGATGCCGAGAATAAACATGGCGCCGGTGGTGTAGCCCGCCGCAACGGTATGCACGAATTTCACCTGCGCCACCGGGTTCAGCACCAGCTCGGAGAAGCTCACCATCTCCATGCGCATGGTTTCGAAGTTGAATTCGGAAGCGACAGGATTCTGCATCCAGCCGTTAGCGACCAGAATCCAGAGCGCGGAGAGGTTGGACCCCAGCGCGACCAGCCAGGTGACGGCCATATGCTGTACTTTGCCCAGCCGATCCCAGCCGAAGAAAAAGAGGCCGACAAAAGTGGATTCGAGGAAAAAGGCCATCAGGCCTTCGATCGCCAGCGGGGCACCGAAGATATCGCCGACATAGTGAGAGTAATAAGACCAGTTGGTGCCAAACTGGAATTCCATAGTCAGGCCCGTTGCGACACCCAGCGCAAAGTTGATGCCAAACAACTTGCCCCAGAATTTGGTCATGTCTTTGTAGATTTGTTTACCCGACAGGACATAGACGGTTTCCATGATCGCTAACAGAAACGCCATCCCCAGCGTCAGCGGCACGAACAGGAAATGGTACATCGCCGTCAGGGCAAACTGTAAACGCGACAGTTCGACGATATCAAACATCTTAACCCCTTGCTTTTTGCTGAAAGCATTTAAGACATGGTGTGTATTGAGCGCCGCAGCGGACAAATAGCGCCATGCTGATTGCTGAATAAAAAAAGCTGTTTTTATTACTGGTTAACGGACGAACGCTTTTGACCGCTCACCAGCGGTTGAATTGAATTTAATAATCACTTCCAGAGTGAGACGGGAATATCATACCCATACAAACGATACGGTAAAGAAAAATTAGTGTGACCTGGAAAATATTTTTTGATCCAGGTTCGCATTTAACGAAAAAGGGTTATAAGGATGAACTTGATAT